>JBFGZH010000124.1:0-7281 GCA_041586895.1 Psychromonas sp.
ATGATTGATAGTTTTCAGCTTTAAAGCCTAAAAGGAAGTGTTGATCCTGGATAAGTAAAGGGCGTTTGATCAAAGTAGGCAGTTCGATAAACAAAGGAATGATAGTCTCTTCATTTAAGCTTTCTTTTTGTTCTGCGCTAAGGCTTCGATAACTTGTGCTACGTTTATTTAATAAATCAGTCCAAGCTATATTTTTTAGAAATTGATGAAGTAAAGTTTCATCTAATCCATCTTTGCGATAATCATGAAATGTATAAGCTATATTGTTATTTTTTAGCCAGGTTTGTGCTTTTTTAATCGTATCGCAGTTAGAAATGCCGTATAGAGTAGTCACAACTATTTATCCATTCAAATAAAAAATATTGTAACAGATTTATAATGCCGAAACAGATACAAAAAGAGTCACCTAAGTGACTCTTTTTAAATTCATTATATTTAATTAACTTATTTTATAATTTTAAGTACAGCATCGGTTGAAAATTCAACAGTGCCAGACATTTTTTGGAGTTCTTTAATCTCATCCATATTTGAAATAACAACAGGTGTTAATACTGATTTAGCTTTTGCTGTTAACAGCTCAAGATCAAACTCGATGATGGTATCACCAGCTTTTACTTTTTGCCCTTCTTCTGCAACACGTGTAAAGCCTTCACCCTTAAGCTCAACGGTATCAATACCGAAGTGCACAAAAAGCTCAATACCAGAATTAGATTCTAAAGAAAAAGCATGGTTTGTTTCAAAGATTTTACCAATCTCACCATCACAAGGTGCAACCATCTTGTTACCGGTAGGGCGAATTGCAATACCGTCACCAACAATTTTCTCTGCAAAAACAACATCAGGCACATCTTCAATAGGTACTATCTCACCAGAAAGTGGTGCAATAATATCAATGGTTTTATCTGTTGTTGTATTTCCAGACACTGCTTTTTTTAATGAATCGAAAAAACCCATGGTTTAACTCCAAATTATAATTATTAATTATCTACATAATATCAAGCATATTGCGCTAAGACAATCATATTTGTAAGGATAATTATTTAATACCTTTGGCTTCATTGAATTCACTAACTAGCGCTTCTATTTCAGCAGCCGTTGCCATTGATAAGGCTTTGTCAGCCAGCGCTTTGACTTCTGCAAAGTTGCTGTTACGAATAATCTTTTTAACCGTAGGGATTGAGATGGCACTCATAGAGAACTCATCAAGTCCCATACCCAGTAGTAGTAATGTCGCACGTTCATCACCGGCTAACTCACCACACATACCTGTCCATTTACCTGCTGCATGTGAAGCATCAATCACTGTTTTGATAATGCTAAGCACAGAAGGGGTCATTGGGTTGTACAGATCTGAGATAAGCTCATTACCACGGTCCACAGCCAATGTGTATTGGGTCAGGTCATTAGTACCGATACTGAAGAATTCTACTTCTTTGATCAGATGATGAGCGATAGCTGCAGCAGCAGGTGTTTCGATCATAACACCAATTTCGATATTTTCATCAAATGCAATGCCTTCAGCAGTTAGTTCTGCTTTAAGTGTCGCCAGGATTGCTTTAAGTCGGCGGATCTCTTCAACAGAGATGATCATCGGGAACATAATACGGATTTTACCAAATGCAGATGCACGTAATAAGCCGCGTAATTGTGGATTCATGATCTCCGGACGGTCAAAGCAGATACGGATTGCACGCCAGCCTAGGAAAGGATTCATTTCCGTTGGCAGATCAAGGTAAGGTAGGTCTTTATCACCACCGATATCCATAGTACGGATAATGCAGGCTTTGCCTTCCATTGCTTCCACAACTTCTTTATAAGCTAAGAACTGCTCTTCTTCTGTAGGTAATTGGTCGCGGTCCATAAATAAGAATTCAGTACGGTATAGACCAACGCCTTCAGCACCGTTACGTTTTGCGCCATCAGTATCTTTAACAGTACCGATATTTGAGCAAACTTCAACGCGATGACCGTCAAGGGTCTCAGCTGGAAGGTCTTTTAATTTAGCTAATTCTGCTTTTTCTGCTAAGAATTTCTCTTTAATTGCTTTTGCTTCAGCAAGCTCTTCTTCAGATGGGTTAATAATGATTTTATTATTAAGTGCATCTAGAATGATTAAATCACCGTTGTTAACACGTTTAGTAATATCATTAGTACCTACAATAGCAGGAATTTCAAGTGAACGAGCCATGATAGAGGTATGCGAAGTACGGCCACCGATATCAGTGATAAAACCTAATACTTTATCAAGGTTAATTTGTGCCGTTTCTGATGGTGTTAAATCGTTAGCAATTAACACAACTTCTTCAGAAATATCGCTTAGGTTAACAATTTCAATGCCCAGCACGTTTTTAAGTAAACGGCTGCCGATATCACGGAAGTCGGCCGCGCGTTCACGTAGATATGGATCTTCTAGTTCTGACAGCATAGTTGCATTTTCTTCAACAACATGGTTGATTGCAAAATCTGCACTGCATTTATTTTCTTTAATATAGCTTGTGATATCGTCTTCTAGGTCTTCATCTTCAAGAAGCATGATATGCCCTTCGAAGATCTCTGCTTTTTCTTCGCCAAATGTTGCTAACGCTTTTTCTTTTACAACTTCAAGTTGAGCTGCAGTTTTTTCACGTCCATTTAGGAAGCGAGTTATTTCTTTCTCAACATCTTCAACTTTACTTGTGTTGATAGAGATTTCATCTTCTTGTAATAACAATGCTTTAGCAAATGTAATGCCAGGAGATGCCAGAATACCAGATATCATAATCTATCCTTAAAATACTAACTAAAAATCCGAATAATGCGTATTAAATTGAATGCTTATACAAGCGTCGCCATTAGAGCAACAAGTGTATCAACGGCTTTTTGCTCATCAGCACCTTCTGCTTTAATATTGATAGAAGTACCTTGAACCAAACCTAAAGTTTGTAGTTTAAACAGACTTTTAGCGCTTGCCACTTTATCACCGACTTCAACAAAAATATCAGACGCGAAAGATTTAGCTTCTTTTACGAATTGAGCAGCTGGACGAGTGTGAAGGCCGTTTGGTGCAGTGATAGTAACTGTTTTTTGATACATGTGAATACCTTAATCATTTTTGAAAAGTTTACGGGCAAATTATTGTCGTGATTAAGAAACCTAAATCACGGCAGTATAATAACGAATAATTACAATGCAGTAACAAACTAACAGGAAAATATACCCAAAAGTTTGAAGTGGATCATACTTTTTTCAGAAAAGTTCTTTTTTCTATGTGGAAATAAATGTTTTCCATGTGGAAATAAAATCGGTGCCGGAAAATATTATCACGGCCGCTAAAAAATGTGCGCAAATATTGTCGGGTTTCAATTGTATCAGTGCAATCACTTTTATTTATCATGGCCATAAAATAGTAACAAAAGGTAAACAGTGTAACAATTCTGTAACAAAATGCAGCGTTTTGTTAAGTTGTTGTTTTATATATAATTTATGTTTTGCATGAAACAAAAAAAGGTGCTGAATGCACCTTTTAAACTCTGTGAAAGGCAAACTAATTGCCAGTCATAATTTATGCGAACTCATCACCTTCAAATACACCTGCAAAGAGTGCAGTTGAAAGGTAGCGTTCACCTGAGCTTGGTAAAATAACGACAATATTCTTGTCTTTATATTCCGGTTGTTCTGCTAATTGTGCCGCAGCAAAGACAGCTGCGCCTGAAGAGATACCAGCTAAAATACCTTCCTCTTCCATTAACCGGCGTGCCATCTCAATAGCCTGTTCATTGCTGACTTGTTTAACCAGATCAATTAATGACAGATCTAGGTTTTTAGGAATAAAGCCTGCACCGATCCCTTGAATTTTATGTGGACCCGGTTTAACTTCTTCACCTGCTAGGGTTTGCGTGATCACTGGAGACTCTTGCGGCTCAACGGCAACGCTGACAATTTGCTTACCTTGAGTGTTTTTGATGTAGCGACTGACACCTGTCAGTGTACCACCGGTGCCTACACCCGCGACAAACACATCAATTTCACCGTCTGTATCCTCCCAAACTTCAGGGCCGGTTGTTTTTTCGTGAATCTCAGGGTTGGCTGGATTCTCAAACTGCTGTAGCAGTAAGTATTTATCCGGTGCAGAGTCGGTTAGCTCCTGTGCTTTATTGATCGCTCCCTTCATGCCCAGTGCGCCATCCGTAAGGACAAGGTTTGCACCCAGTGCTTTTAATAATTTACGACGTTCAATACTCATAGTATTAGGCATGGTCAGAGTAATTTTATAACCGCGAGCAGCAGCAACAAAAGCAAGCGCGATGCCGGTATTGCCACTTGTTGGTTCGATGATCTCTTTTTCTTTAGTCAGCGTCCCTTTTTTTTCTGCGTCCCAAATCATGTTGGCACCGATACGGCATTTCACACTGAAACTGGGATTACGGCTTTCTACTTTCGCAAATACATTACCAGAAGCTACGTTATTTAAACGAACAAGTGGTGTTTTACCAATGGTTTGGGAATTATCACTAAATATTTTACTCATTGTATTTCCTCTGATTTTTGCCTGTATTAAAGTTTATCTATCGATAATTAAGAATAGCGAAAGTATAAAATTACGAAAGTAAAATTTTGTTATAGGTTATGCAGTCTGGCTATATCAAACAGTATGTAATGTGCTTGATGTAGCTGAAAAATTATGTATATGGATTTTATTGTTTTATGCAGCTGAACGAGGTTCTGCTTTGCTCTTTAGTCGTGCAGCAACAGAGTGGCATTGCTAAATATTGCATTATAACCGAGATTGGCTGAGCATTAAAAACGAGTCTCAAAACCTAATAATGCTTTACTGCTGCCATAACCAGGCATTTCATTATTGGAAATAATGACCTTGATTTTGCTGGATTGGCCGGTATTAAAACTGATTCCTGCACCGAGTGATAAATCACTATTATAAAAATCTATCTGCTCGGAATTGGCAATATAATCATGTAACGCATGATCTGCAGATAAATTAGTTAAATATTGCCTGGTAGGATCTGAAAAGTTACCAAACAGCTCCATCTGCAGCCCTTGTTTATTAGTTGCGATTAAAGGTACTGAAATTAGCTCTGAGTTTAAATTGTTCTTAAAAGTGCTATCTGCAATAGCAGTGTTAAAAGTTAGTTTTTTATAAAAGGAAGAAAAAACATTCTCCAGATAGCGATAAGTCACTTCCGGTATCTGTCCTGCAGAAGTTAACCTCGCGTTATAAGCTTGCTGCTTTTGGCTCTGTAATTGTGCTCTTTTCTTATCTTGAGCTGTTATTGTGCTAGAAGAAAGAGAGGGCACAGCAAAACAATCAGTGGCAATGAAAAAAACCAAGAAAGCGCCTAATTTTCGCATCATGTTCATTTTACCTTCACGTTATCAGTCCAATAGCTCCATAGTATACGCTTGTATTTTAATCAATTGTAGTTTAAATAGTTCAAATAATTAAAAAGCTCCTGCAGTAATGCTATTTTTGCCGGGTTGCTCTGATGTTCCAGCGCAAGCGCCTCAAGCTTTTGCATATATGTCGGGCTATGCTCCAGCAAATATGCCTGACAATGCCTTTGCCATTTTTCTTGTTCTTCTACACTTAGCGATTGTGGTGCGTTTCTTGCTCGATAATGCCAGAGTAAAGTTTTTAAGCGCGGATCCTGAAAGTGAAATTCATGCACTGCGAGCTCTTCCCAGCTCCTATTATTTATCTGCTTGATAAGCGCTTTGTCGCCACTGGAAAAGAAACCGCCAGTATAGAGCATCTCTTCGGGCGTTCTGTTTTCTGTGTTACTAGGCTCTTCGGCAAAAACCATTTGGCACTTTTGCGCCAGTTCGGGATGGGTTTTTAAAAATTCAAGTGATACCCGGCATTGTTTACCATCAATACCCAACGCTTCGGCACGCGTTTCTGTTAATGTTTTTGCCGGAGCGACCACCGGGCATTTATTAATGTGGATCAACTTAATGGCAGGGCGGTTGACGCCTTCCGGCAGGTCTGCCGTTGCGCTATATAAATATTTGCGGATCTCGGTAACGCTAAGTGTCTGCAGGTTAGTTAAGTCCTGATGTAAATCAAGCGCGATCACCGCATTTTTATTAAACGGGTGTTCAGCTATTGGCAGCACATAGGATGCACATCCCTGCAATGCCGGAAACATCCCGGAAATGTGCACGATTGGCGTATAGCTGCCGACCTTGAGTGCGTTTAAGACGTTATTTTTCTTGCGTAAATTAAAGCAGTAGTCATATAGCTTAGGCTGCTTTTCTTTGATCAGCTTGGCCATTGCAATAGTGGCATAAACATCACTCATGGCATCATGCGCCTGCGAGTGGGCTAAATTATTTTCTTTAGTTAATAATTCTAAACGAAATGAAGGTGCATCATTGTCATCCATCGGCCAATTGATCCCCTCCGGACGTAATGCATAACAGGCGCGTACCAGATCGATAATGTCCCAACGCGAACAGCCATTTTTCCATTCACGCTGGTAGGGGTCTAAAAAGTTGCGATAGAGGGTGAAACGAGTCACTTCATCATCAAAGCGGATATTGTTATAGCCGACAACACAGGTATTCGCCTGGCTGAACTGCTCATTGATCCGGCTAATAAAGTCGCTTTCAGACTCCCCCCGCTGCAGTGCTTGTTGTGGTGTAATACCGGTAATCAGGCAGGCTTCCGGGTTGGGCAAATAATCACTGGGCGGGCGGCAAAACCATTCATTAGCTTCAGAAATCACATTTAAATCCAGATCGGTACGAATGCCGGCAAATTGCGAAGGTCGATCGGCACCCGGGCTAAGACCAAATGTCTCATAATCGTGCCAGTATAACGTGGGCTGTACAGTTGTATTTTCCGGTGTTGCTTGTTGTGATGAATTAGCCATTCTAAGCCTTGTTTTTACAGTGTTTTTATCGAATTAATAGCAAGAGGTTAAGCTAAGTAAAGCAGGAGAGCAAGTACTTAAGCTTTACTGTGTTTGCTTTGCGCTTGATGGTTATTAGTATTGCCGTCATATTCGTCAATTACACAATAATAGACTAAGGTACTATTAGGGTCTGTTGGCCTTTCGAGTACAAATTTTGTTCAAGATAAAAGCATTCTGAGCAAGGCGCGAGGAGCGAAGCATAGTTATTCTATGTGAACTTTGAGCAACGCAGCGCAGGATGCTTTTAGATGAACCCGTAGGGCAGCATTTGTTCGCGCGATCGTATGCGTTATCGCCGGCTTATGTAGAGCAACTACACTACGCAGGCTCTGCCTTGTATAAAGCACGAACAAATTGCTGCAAAAATGCA
>JBFGZH010000125.1:0-7272 GCA_041586895.1 Psychromonas sp.
ATGCGCTACGGTAAGGCCAACGAAGCTGCACAAATTAATGAGCTATACCTTACCCATATTGACGGCAATGACTGTAGCAGCTTAATGCTCAGCATCACCAGCAACGGAAAAGAAAGTCATTTCAGTGCCCTGCTTGATGGCAAATCAGGGATTCGTAAAACCTTAGTCAATAGCGCTCCGCAGACCTCGCTACAGAATACGATTGCGCAGATAGAGAGCAACGAACAGGCAGAAATAATACCGGTCGAATTTATAGAAACCTCCGCAGACTGTCTGGCAGTCACTCTGCCCTGGATACTCGCTATTCAACAGGAAAAGTCAACGCCTGTGGATATTAATTCTTTGTATTGGCTCGCTCAACTGCCTTCTGCCTGGACACAAGCTAAAGCATTCAACTTAGATGACTGCAAACAGAAGCTCAATTATCAAGCTGATCCGCAACGTGTTAAGACAAGCAGACTCGGCCATACAGTGGCTAACCCGTTAATGATGACATGGCTGGCACCTTCTGAGGCTATCTTAGCAGCTCAAAAACCTAAGGATTTACTGAAACTTTATTATTACCCGAATAAAGATACCTTTGCGCAACGCCTGGCCTATTCTGCAGCCATACAACGACATCAAAAAACTGCACGGCAAAGATATGAAGTCAGCAGTGATCAATACTTAGACCTTGCAGATGCGCTTTATGATGCCAATATAAATAGAAAGAAGTTTCAATTATTTGAATCCTTAGCGGAGATCAGTTTTGAGGAGTTCACTATCACGCAACATGAATATGCAGAAGAAAGCAACAGCGAACCACAGGGGCTGGTCGTAAAAATCATGCTGCAAGGTGCACAACCCGCTGTTTGGCGTCGCGTTCATCTCAGCAATCAACTGACCTTAGATGCAATGCATGCGCTTATGCAAACCGTGATGGGCTGGGAAGACTGCCACCTGTTCCAGTTTTTCACAAAAGAAAAAGCCATTCCCGAGGAGTATTACCAGCAACTAAAAATCGCCGCTTTCTTAACCGAGCCGGGGGATGAAATTGAATACTGCTATGATTTTGGCGATAACTGGCAGCATATTATACGCCTGGAGAAGATACTTAAACGCGATATCCACCCGCCTAAAGTAACAGCAGGTAACGGCAGATGCCCGGAGGAAGATTCAGGCGGCATCTGGAACTGGAACCATATGCTGAAGATGCGCAAAAAGAACAACCTCAATGAAGAAGAGCTAGAGCAGCTAGAGTGGATGGGGCTACTCCCTGAAGAGCCGCTAATCCCCTTTAATAAAGAGGAAACAAATCAGGAGTTAAAAGCCTGGAGCATGGAGTAGCACCCTGATTTATTATTTTTACAAGGCGGAATTTATTCCGCCTTGTTTTCAATATATTTAACTCAGCTAAAGCACTGCCCCTTTGCTTTAGCCTTAAGCCATACTGCTACAATGGCAAATCCACTGGTGGCACAATATAGCCCTGATAACCGTCCGTACGCAGTGGTTTAACAGCTTGCAGGTGAGCGCTATCCTCGATACCGGTAATAATCACTTTAATATCCAAGCCCCGCGCAATATTAACCAGTGCGCGGCAAAGCTCCAGGTTCTGCTGATGATCAGCCTGCTCTTCACTGTTATAAGACGATAATGACAGATCCAGTTTAATATAATAGGGCTTAATCTGCTGCAGGTAATCCAGCGATCTCATTTGTCTGCCGCAGTTATCAACGCCAAACTTTGCACCGCCCTTTTTAATAATTTCGCACAGTTTGATACAGGCTTGCAGGTCACTGGTAATGCCGGCTTCCGGTATTTCAAAGTGTAACTTTTGCGGGTTTGCCAGGCCTTGCAGATAATGCGCCAGCCAACGGTGAAATTGACTGTTTGCCAGGCTTTCACGGGTTAAATTAACAGCAACAGGCTCATTATTCATGCTCAGCAGTTGTTGTTTGGCAACACTGCCAAGCAAACAGCGATCCAGCTCTGCACCTAATAATAAACGCTCGATATAGGGCATAAACTGATTGGCCTGAATAATTTCATTGTCAATCTTTAAACGGCAATACAGTTCCCGTTGCATGACCGCACCACTTTCGGTGCCATGTACGGATTGCCATTGAAATACAAACTGATCATTGTTAATCGCATCCGTTAAGCGGCTACGCCACTGCTCACGATTGAACTCCTGCTGCCTGTCACTATGAAACCAGCTACTGACTTTATTTTCATTCAGCGCTTTCTGCAGAGCATTATCGGCTTGTGCTAAAAATTCTGCCCGCGTCACGCCCTCTGTTCTTTCGCTGATGCCAATGGCAAAACCACTGTTGGCATTGCAGCCAGCCTGTAGTGCCTCTTCATTGATTAAACGAATCAGCGACTGCAGGTATTCCATTATTTGTTGGTGGTCAGCATTGGCAACGATAAAAGCAAACTCGGTATTGGAAATACGCGCAATTACACTTTCTTCATTTTTCAAGAGACTTGTCTGCAGTTTTTTAGCCAGTATTTTGATCGTCTCATCGCGTAGTTGATAACCGAATTTATTATGGATCTCTTCCAGCCAGTCAAGTTTAGCCAGCATCAAGCCGCCAAAACCGGGTTGGTCCAGCCAGCTGGTTAACTGTCCGGTTAAATATAAACGGTTGGGAAGTCGGGAAACCGGATCTATCAGTTTGTCAGTTTTTAAACTATTCACTTCATCATCAAGCGCCTTAAAGACCTGTTTTAGCTGCCCTGACATAGAGTTTATCGCACTGACCACATCCTTTAATTCCGTGGTTTTAGGTAACGCCATATCCGGACTAAATTTGCGCTGTGCAATCTCCTGCGCGTGGACACTCACTTCATGCAGGGGTTTTAGAATTCTTTTTAAACGAAAACGCATTAAGGCGACGGAAAGTAAAAAAAGAATACACAGCAGCACTATAGTATCTTTCATTGTTGACCACAGCTCACGATACCCTATCGCCGGGTTTGACTGTATCTCTAATCTGGCTAACTGCAACCAGCCGGAAGTGATAATAATTTCTTTACTTTGTGCTTCAAACAACTCAAGGTCAATAAACCATTGCGGCACATCACTGATAACCACCGGGTTCTTCCAGATTTCCTGTTTTTGGTTGGCCAGCCAGGTCAGTTTCACCTGGCGATAAAAACCGCCTTCAAAAATAACATTGACCAGCGTATCCACTAACACTTCATCACCAGTTTCCAAATGCGGCTTTAACATTAAGCTTAATGAGGTACTGGTATTATTGAGATCAGACTCCATCTGATTGGCCATAAACGCTCTTGTTTCAGTAAACTGAAAATACAGCAAACTGGACATCAATAGCAGAAACAAACCAAATAACAATGAGTTTATCTGATTAAAAAGGGTCATTTATATTTACTCCATGCGTAATTTTGGCTGTCTGATCTTTGCTAGCCCGATACGTTGATTTAAATTGCTCCAACGCTTAAGACGTTCTGATTTCCCAGCCAGGACACCCTGTCCTTTCTCTTTATTAAGCCACAGTTGCTTACCGTTAAAACTGTATACCGGGATTAAATCCTGGCGTTGCGAAGCCGGTTTAATGACCCCGTCAATATTATCGAGGATCAGCGGGACGGCGCCCGGCGTGTCATAATAAGCAACCACCATATGGTATTGATTAAGCTTAACCGCCTTTACCATGGCAATGCGCATCTTTTCATCGGGCACCCCGAGCTCAAGTAAAGAGAAATATTTAGCAATCGCAAAGTCTTCACAGTCGCCACCATTCGCGCCGATAAACTCAACCGGCGTAGCCCAGTAGTTTTCTTCACCCCAAAGTTTACTGTCATCAATAAAATACAAAAGGTTGAAGAAATTATTAATCTTTTCTAACTTTTGCAGCTCTGCTAAATCATAAGAAAGGGACAGTACCTCAAACCAGGCACGCCCTCTTTTTGCTGCACGTTCACCATAATGCTCATGCAGCACATTAATAATTTTCGATTTATTTAAATTGGAATAGGTATTCGCGTAAAGCCAGGCTGAAAATAGCAGCATCACACAACTAACGGCATACAAACGCCCTTTATAGCTACAAACGCTCATGGTCTCAGCCGATCTTTATTCTGCCGGCTGATCAACACTGTAAATATTCCATTTCATATTTTTAATGACTTTTTCAGTGCTGATTTCTGCAACAATACGGCGGTTACGAGCATGGGCTGCGGGATCATTCGCTTCTGATAACAACTTTTCAAAACCATAGCCTCTGGCAGTAACACGAGCGGCAGCAATACTAAATCTAGTGATGAGAATATCTTTGACTGCCTGTGCGCGGTTTTGGGAAAGCTGCATATTGTGCGCTTTACTACCGAGTTTGCTGGTATGTCCCTCAATGGTCACCTTGGTTGTCGGGTGTTCGCTCATAAAATCGGCTAAGGTTTTAATTTCATCGTAAAACTCAGGTTTTACTTGATAAGAGTTATTATCGAAATTAATCAGTAACTTATGCCTTAGTTTTCGAATTCTATCGGGATCACAACCGGCGTTACTAATGGCTGCACCGGGAAAACTTTCCATACACAGATCGCGCGCATTGATCACACCATCACCATCGCCATCCGTTAAATCAAATTTTTGCTGCGTTGGCTGTTCGGCCATGTCGATAACCGCGACTGAACAACCGGAAAGCAAAATTAATAAAAGCACGCTTAGTAAATATTTCATTTTGCAACACCTCCTGCAAACTGCTTCTCACCTTGCCAGGAATCAGGGCGAGTCACTCTTAAGGCATCAACCAGTAAGCCCATTGCATGTAAAATACGGTACTGCGCCGTTATTTCACTAAACTCCGCCTCTAAAAAGTCTTTACGGGCCTGATAGAGCTCATTTTCTGTATCCAGCAGATCCAGCAGAGTACGCTGTCCGATTCTAAACTGCTGCTGGTAATCTGACTGCGTATCTTTAGCAGCGATAACATGGATTTTTATATATTTCTTTTGTCGATGCAGTTGCTCAAAGGCATCCCAGGAAAGGTTAAAACTTTCTGTGACTTCACGATGAGCTTTACTATTAAGTGCTTTTGCTTCATCCCATTTATAAGCCGTTTCTTTAGCATAAGCTTGATCTTTTCCGCCGGAATAAAGGTTATAAGAGACGCGCAGCATAGCCAACACTTCATTATATTCTCCGCCAGTGTTCGGATCGTATGAGCTGCCATCGACGCCATCGAGGTTATCGTCAAAATTGGCATCTATTTCCAGTGACAATTTAGGGTAGTAATTGGACTTTGCTGCATCATGCTGATAACGTGCGGCATTAATATCATTTGCAGCGGCCTGAATAACCGGATGGTTCGCCAGGGCGGTTTTTAGCCCTTCCTCTTTACTCGCCGGTAACAGTGATCCATCCGGATATGGAATCACCAGATTATCCGGATGCTGTGCAGTGACACGATAAAAAACAGTTCTGCTATCCAGATAATTATTTTTGGCAGCAATGACGTTGGCCTGCGCCTTCGCCAGGCGGCCGTTTATTTGTGATAAATCTGCGCTGCTGCCAAAACCCGACTCTGTGCGTAATTTAATCTGCTCATAGATGGCTTGATGCGAGGCAAGATTTTTTTCCGACAGTTTAACCAACTCCTCTGTTTTAATTAAGTCGATATAAACCTTACTTACCTCTAACGCTAAGTCTTCAGCTGTTGCAAATAAACGCCACTGCTCAGCACTTGTCGCATAACTGGTGCGCTTAACTTCACTACTGGTATGAAAACCGCTAAACAGGTTCTGCTTAATGCTCAGCCCTAATTCTCTGCGTAATAACTCTTCGCTGTCATCTCCTGAACTTCGCGTACTCGGGCTGTCTGTGTATTCATAGCCATAACCCGCTGTTAGATCCAGCGTTGGTAGATAACCGGCCTGCGCCTGCTCGACCTGCTTTTCATTTACTTTAAAATGCGTATAAGCAGCCCGTATCTCCGGATGAGTATCGAGGGTATAGGCAACGGCCTGCTCTAATGACTGCGCATTAAGGGTCATTGGGGTTAACATGGCGGCACATATTAAACCTATGGATTTTTTTTGATCCGCTTTTAATGTAAAGGGCTTCATATCTACTCCATGACTTTCTAGTTATTATGATTCTAATGTTCTCTGAGCGCCATCTCTTTTGCCCGCAAAATCGGATTGAAAATATATTCAAGTACCGTTCTTTTACTGATAATGACATCAACAGAAGTCATCATACCGGGGATAATCGGCATCTCTTCTTGATTCTTACTGCGCATGCTCGATTCCGTGGTGCGCACTCTTATGATGTAAAAGCTATTACCTTTTTCATCCTGTGTAGTGTCCGCACTGATATGCTCAACCACACCTTTCAGGCCGCCATATCGGGTAAAGTCATACGCGGTTATTTTTACCATGGCCGGTAAACCGAGATGAATAAAGCCGATATCTTTTGGCAATATTTTGGTTTCGATTAATAACTTATCTTCCGTAGGCACTATTTCCAGTAACACCTCCCCGGGTTTAATCACTCCGCCCAGGGTGGTGACATGCACTGTTTTAATGGTGCCAACGACCGGCGAGGTTATTAATGCTTTTTTTACTTTATCCTGCACACCAACCTGTGCTTCGCTAATACGCGACAATTTTGACTGTAACTCATTCAGCTTGGCGCGCGCATCAGTGCGGTATTTAAGTACCGCTTCGCGGCGTTTTAGAATAGCCTCTTCATAAGCTGAGTTCAGTTTCGGCTTTAATAAAAGCAGCGAGCTTAATTCTCCGTTAAGGTCATTAGCTGTTCTTTCTAACTTCAACAACTCAACTTCAGGAACAATATTTTTTTCAGCAAGCGGCCGCGTTAATGTAAGTTCCCTGTTCACCAGCTTTAAGCTGGTTCTTAAGGTGGCGATTTTAGAGTCCAGCTCCCTGCTCTCCTGCTGCCGCTGCTTTATCTGCTGAGCTTGTATAGCCACTTGATTTTCAAGATTATTTAGACGACCAGTATATTCATCTTGTTGCCGTAACACTAATTGTTTAGAGCTTTCATTTAAATCAGAAGGGAATTGCAGCGGTTTTTTACTGATCTTGATCTGCCTGTTCCAATCTTCCACATCGGCCACCAAAATACTGCTTAACTCAGCCCGTAAACGAATAATATCTGCGCGCAGCGCATCCACCTCTTTATTTTGCTGCGCCATATCAGAGCGAAAACGCGTGTCATCAATACGCGCCAAAATTTGACCTTTCTTGACCATCATCCCCTCTTTGACGTACAGCTCTTGTAAAATACCGCCATCAAGG
>JBFGZH010000126.1:0-7260 GCA_041586895.1 Psychromonas sp.
AATGCCGTCTTCGTCACGAACAGGTTTAACTGTTGCGTATTTAATCGCAGCAAGTGAATCAGCTGCAATTGAAAGACCGGCAATACCACAGGCCATAGTACGCTCAACGTCACGGTCATGAAGCGCCATTAGTGATGCTTCATAGCTGTATTTATCGTGCATGTAATGGATACAGTTCAGTGCAGTCACATATTGCTCTGCTAACCAGTCCATAAAGTGATCCAGGTTGCTGAATACTTCGTCGTAAGTTAAAACTTCATCGGTGATTGCCGGTAATGTTTTAGGACCCACCTGCATTTTGGTTTTTTCATCAACACCGCCGTTGATGGCGTAGAGAAGCGTTTTAGCAAGGTTGGCACGTGCGCCGAAGAACTGCATTTGCTTACCAACAATCATTGGTGATACACAACAAGCGATAGCGTAATCATCGTTGTTGAAGTCGTTACGCATTAGATCATCATTTTCATACTGGATAGATGAAGTATCGATAGATACTTTCGCACAGTATTTCTTGAAGTTAACAGGCAGTTGCTCAGACCATAAAACAGTGATGTTCGGCTCTGGAGATGGACCCATAGTGTATTGTGTGTGTAGGAAACGGAAGCTGTTTTTAGTAACCAGCGTACGACCGTCAACACCCATACCACCGATAGATTCAGTTGCCCAGATCGGGTCACCAGAGAACAGATCATCGTATTCAGGAGTACGTAGGAAACGTACCATACGTAGTTTCATAACCAGGTGATCGATAAGCTCTTGTGCTTCCTCCTCAGTGATCTTACCTGCTTTAAGATCTTTCTCGATGTAGATATCAAGGAAAGAAGCAGTACGACCAAATGACATTGCTGCACCGTTTTGCGATTTGATTGCCGCCAGGTAACCGAAGTAAGTCCACTGGATAGCTTCTTTAGCATTAGTTGCCGGATGCGAGATATCATAACCGTATTTAGCAGCCATCACTTTCATTTGCTCTAAAGCGCGGTATTGTTCAAAGATCTCTTCACGTAGTTTCAGAGTATCTTCAAGGTTAGTACCAGCAACAAGGTCTTTTTCTAAGCTCTTATGCTGTTTAGCTTTGTCTGCCATCAGGAAGTCGATACCGTAAACGGCAACACGACGGTAGTCACCGATAATACGACCACGGCCGTAAGCATCTGGTAAACCAGTTAAAACACCAGATTTACGACATTTAAGGATATCACCCGTGTATACATCGAAAACACCCTGGTTATGTGTTTTGCGGTATTCAGAGTAAGTTTTTTTGATAGTCGGATCTAACTCTTTACCGTAAACTTTACAAGAACCTTCGATCATACGAATACCGCCATTTGGGATAATCGCACGTTTTAGCGGCGCATCAGTCTGCAGACCAACAATAGTTTCTAAATCTTTGTTGATGTAACCGGCATCGTGAGCGGTAATCGTTGAAACAACATCTGTATCGAAATCAACAGGAGCATGGGTGCTGTTTTCCTGTTTGATACCTTCCATCACTTTTTCCCAAAGCGTGTTAGTTGCTTCAGAAGCATCCGCCAGGAAGCTTTCATCACCTTCATAAGGGGTGTAGTTGTTTTGGATGAAGTCACGAACGTTAACTTCTGTTTTCCAAGTTTCGCCTGCAAAACCTTCCCATGCAGATGCAAATTCTTCTTTCAGTTTAGTCATAAAGATTTACCTTTACAGTTAGTGTTAAATATAAAATGTTATGATTTATAAAATCGTTTTGTTTTTTTGTGCCGGACGCAGATAGATCATCCAGTGCATCAAACCAACAATGACGCCACCACCAATAATATTGCCGATGGTGACAGGAATTAAATTGTTAAAAATAAAATTGCTTGTGGAAATATCGGCAAATGTATCGGCATCCCGGCCGATAGCAAGCCAAAATTCCGCTGTGGCAAAATGCTGAATAAGTATGCCGGTTGGGACCATAAACATATTAGCAATACAGTGCTCAAAGCCTGAAGAAACAAACATAGCCACAGGCAGTAAAACGGCAAACATTTTATCGGTGACCGATTTCGCTCCGAATGCCATCCATATGGCCAGACAGACCATAATATTGCATAAAATACCCAGAGCAACGGCTTCGCTAAATGAGTGCTGCAGCTTATGCTGGGCAACCTGCAATGCGGTTAATCCCCATTGCCCGTGATCTGAGTTATATAAACCGGCAAAGAAGATCAATAAAACTAAAAAAGTGGCACCGACAAAATTACCAAAATACACAACCAGCCAATTTTTGAGCATTTGTGCCGTGGAAATGCGGTTACTGGCTTTGGCAATAAGAGTCAGCGTGCTACTGGTAAAGAGTTCGCCGCCGACAACCACAACTAAGAGTAGACCGAGACTGAAGGCAATACCACCGGTTAAAGCTCTCAGGCCCCAGGGAAGATCTCCGGCCCCTGTGGTAACGGTAATATAAAAAACAAACGCCAGGCTGATAAACATACCGGCAGTGACAGCTAGATAAAAAGCAGAAAGGAAGGCTTTGGTGGCTTTACTATAAGCGATATTATCTGCCTTTTCTGTAATTTGATGAGGAAGTAACTCATCAATTTTATTTTCTGCGTGCATCTAATATATCACCCTGATTAATGGAGCCGAAGCGAGTCTAACAAATGCAAGATGCAGCAAACTTGACCTGGATCAAGGGTTAAAAGAAAACTGTAATAAAATTACAAATCATCTTTATTGCTCGATATTTTGTTATTTTTTGTATGAAAATTCGACGTTGAAAGTGCAATTACGTTATTTTTTTTCTAAATTTTGTTGCCGTGCCGGCAGATTAGATTGGCCAAAATTTCCACTGCCAGATAAATAGCCCTGTCTATCTGGAACCTTGAGTGCTCACCGAAAGTAACCCTAAAGACGCTAATGTTATGTGCGCTTTTGCACGTTTTTTAAATATTTATCAGTTATATTTATTTGAGTTCAAAATATGGGCCTCTTGTGGTGGTTTCTAGGTTATTTGGTTATACACTAAAAGAATAGGTTTCTTTATTAGTTATACTCAAGCACATGAAGGTGCTAATTCCTGTATCGGCAAATAATTGGGTATAGATTAGCAAGTTAAATTATTTGGGGAGTAAGTCTATGAATGTTCAAGTAATGGTTACTGTTAGTGGTGCCAATCAAAGCAATTTGGTTAAGATTTTATCTGAAAAAACCCATACTTTAGGCGGGAAATGGCTAAACAGTAAAATTAATCATATTGATGATTATTTTGCCGGTTTGATTAAAGTTGAAATTAGCACTGAACAAGTTGAAAAACTGGTTGCTGACTTTAAAGAGCTGGCGATTAATGTTGACGCTGTGGTCTTAGACTCGGCGATTGAAAAAACATTAGCACATATGGATCTGAATATTGATGCCAAAGATCGCCCCGGCTTAGTGCATGATATTTCCCAGGTATTAAGTGACAATAGTATTCGCGTCGAGCATATGGAGTGTCACCGCTTGGGTTTAGCTGATGTCAGCGGTACCGTCTTTACCAGTCATTTTAAGATTGCCGTTGCTGAAAACTTTAATAAAGAGCAGTTAATTAGTTCGCTGCAGGAGATTTCCAATGATCTGGTGATTGACTTGCGTTCTTAACCTGAAGGCTTTGACAAGGCCAATAAAAAAGGCGACTGCCATAATAACAGTCGCCTTGTGTTTATTCTTATCAAGCTAGATTAGAGAAATGCAGGAATACCGTATTTAGCTTCAAGCATACCGACGGCAAGCATTGCTCCTAGACAGATAATTAGCACTGTCGCAGGAATAATCACTTTATCTAAGAATGACAGCTTAGCTGCACGCTCTTTATCACCAATCAGGCCATTGTTATCAAGCAGCATAGTTAATGCCCAGGCAAGTACCGGGTTGAAAACCGCAGCAGAGAAGATACAGATACCGGCAGACTGGGAGTCTTTGGTATTTTTAATCATCTGCATACCCGCTTCAAGCAGCGGTAGGAATACACCTACCAGTAGTGCAACACGCATTACCGGTGGCCATACGGCAACATCCATAGGGAAACCTAGAATAGCAATCAGCATAACCAGCGAGCCCAGTACGATTGAGCCGGCAGGGATAGGACGCTTGGCAATTGCCGCAGGAATCATGTAGGTACCCCAAGATGATGTGATATTACCACCACCTAGCGCGGTACCAACCATTTGACGGATAGAGCAGGTGGTCATTGTATCATCAACATCCATTAATACTTCATCGGTATTTTTCGGATAGTTCAGCTCCTGGAAGATACGGTGACCAAGGAAGTCAGGTGACCACATGGCAACGGCCAGGATAGCAAACGGCAGTGATGCAATGAAGTGCTGCAGATTAGGCAGACCCAGCATCCAACCTTCTGTTGTGCTTCCCCACCAGTAAACAGGGCTGAGATGCGGTAGACCGGTTTCAGTGACAAAGACCAGATCAAAACCGGCGCCTAGCGCTAAAGCAATCACTAATCCTGTGACCGCACAGGCAGGAATCGCTAACCAACGCTTGTTGATACGCGCTAGAAAAGCATAAAGGATAACGTTAATGGCCAGCACAATAAGACCGATATAGCCCATGCTGCCTGGTGCAACGTCAGCAGATTGCAGACCTACAGACCAGTCTTGAATTTTGGTGATCTGGCTGAATGCTCCGGTAAAGCCTAAGAAGACCAATAAACCACCGGCAACCCCTTCACTGGTGAGGTTGACCAGTTTTGAACCGCCTTTAAAGTAACTTAGAATCAGACCAAAAACACCCAGTAATATTGCTAATGCAAGGGGGTGGGCACCGGCTAAGGCAATGGCACCAATTAATGGAATCATCGGCCCGTGGTTACCGGCTAAGTTCGCTTTCGGGTTAATAAAACCGGAGGCGATAACACAGAAAAGCAGCGCCGGAATAAGCATCTCTACACGAGATACTTCGATCGCAAACTCTTTACCTAGGGTAATATGATCCCAGGCTTCTGTTAAACCTTCTGCCCAGGACATCATTACCGCTGAGTACATCGCGATAATACCGATAGTACCGGCAATGGCAGGAACAAGATCTTCCCATTCAAAGTTAAAATCACGACCCGGTAGGTTTAATCCCCAGCGGCGTGGTTTCATTATCTGCAGTTCATGATCCAGGTAATCAGAGCGAGTCGAAAATTCACTTGCTGGTTTGTGTAATTCGCGATAACTCGCGTTTTTGTTTTTATCCGACATAATGCCAGGTACTCCCTTACTATTGGTAAGCGTTGGTTAATTTAAATAGGCTAAATTGCTTAAGTTAGTAAAATAGAATAAGAATAGAAGCGACTAATTAATTTGCAATTTTATTGGACGTGTAGCTTAACGAATGCGCTTTAAAGTAGGTTGATCTGGATCATTATAGTTTCGAAGTTTGAAAGCAAGCCAATAAAAAAGATTAGTGGATATGTGATCCAGGGTGTAAAAAGTGCCGCTAAAAAAGGCTGTCTGCTTAATTTTTAAGCGCGCCTGTTATTATTTAACCGTTTTGCCTGTTTGCCAGCACAGATATGGCCAGATATTGCAATAAGGTGAGCGTCATGATCTCTGCTATCAGAGTTATAAAAAGATGGCTGATTTATAATAATACTTTATGCTTACGCACTTTACTCAGGTAAGCAGATTTCAACACTAGTTATTGCAGGCTGAAGCAATTGAGCGGCAGTGCAGTGCTAGCAGCGGATAAGTTTGGCACATTCTTTTTTAGTCCTGCTGAATTATCTTGCGTGTAAGCGTTCGTATTGGCATCTCGGACTCCATACCATCTTCTAATTTTATGCTTATGCATTATCTGAATCATCTACATAATCAATACAAGAAGGGCTGTTTAATGGAATTATTAACCATCGAGCAATTTTTAGATTCGCTATGGCTAGAGCGGGGCTTATCAAAAAATACACTTGCTGCTTACCGTCATGATCTGCAGCTGGTGGAGGATTTTCTCCAGGAAAAAGGGCGCTTATTAGCGGATGCCAGTTCTTTGGATTTAAGTGATTATTTTAGTTTTCGTCTCAATAGTGAAAAAGAGTATAAAAACAGTTCCACGGCCAGACTAATGAGTGCTTTGCGCCGTTATTACCAGTACTTATGCCGGGAGAAAATGCGTGAAGACGATCCCAGTGCTAAGCTGCAAAGCCCGAAAACCATTAAGCCGCTGCCGAAATCATTATCGGAGTCTGAGGTCGATGGTTTACTGTCCGCTCCTGATTTAACGGATATTGTGCAGTTTCGTGATAAAGCGATGCTGGAGCTGTTATATGCCACCGGGCTGCGTGTTTCTGAACTGGTTGGTTTGACTATGGAAGAGGTTAATCTACAACAGGGGGTGCTGCGTATTACCGGTAAAGGTAATAAAACCCGCCTGGTGCCATTAGGCGAAGAGTCGGTCTATTGGCTGGAGCGTTATCTTGAAGAGGCACGCCCTGAACTGTTAAAAGGGCAAAGCAGCGATATTTTGTTTCCCAGCCGTCGCGGTAGCGTGATGGTCCGGCAAACCTTCTGGCACCGTATTAAATATTATGCGCAGATTTGCGGTATAGATAAAGAGGCGCTCTCTCCGCATGTGCTGCGTCATGCTTTTGCGACGCACCTGTTAAACTATGGCGCGGATTTGCGGGTGGTGCAGATGCTGCTCGGCCACAGTGATCTGTCTACGACGCAGATTTACACCCATATTGCCCAGGATAGATTGAAAGAGCTGCATCAGGAGCATCACCCGAGAGCCTGAGGATGCCGAAAACATTCACAACAGGCTTATTTATAGGCATACTCGGTATTTTAGTCTTTTGCGGCTACACTTGCTTTAGGCAATGCATATTCATTATTAGGGGTTTTATATGTCTTTGAATCTAGTTAGAAAATTTTTTACATCTGTAGTGGCAATAGTGATGCTCAGCAGTTTCTCTGTAACTGCGCTGGCACTGGATAGCAAGACGCAGGAGGAGGTGCGCAGTGTTGAGCAGATAACGGCAAAAATGCAGCAGCTAAAATTAACCGTGACCTCTGTGAGCCCAGCTGCTGTCGAGGGCTTATATGAAGTGTTAACCGATAGAGGCATTTTTTATGTCAGCAACAATGGTCAATATCTGCTGCAGGGCAATATCTATGATTTAGATAACAACATGGAAAATATCAGCGAAAAAAGCCTGGTGGCAGTACGTAAAAAGAGATTAAGCGCATTTGTAAAAGATATGATTATTTATAAGGCGCCGCAGGAGCAGCATGTGATCACAGTTTTTACCGATAGCAGCTGTAG
>JBFGZH010000127.1:0-7216 GCA_041586895.1 Psychromonas sp.
AGGCCCGCATTGGTAAAGGCAGTATATTCCGGGCCGAAATCGTGAAACTGCCAATTGAACACAGTGGAAAAAAACTGCTTGGTTTTTTCTATATTGGAAGAAGGCAGCTCTACATAGTTAATTGTTTCATGAATATTCATACCTACACCTATAGCTGATTAATATTTAAGCCATACTAACAGTAAAGTAAATAACAGTTCCTTATTAATGCAACTAAATCAGACAAGACTCTATCTCTAATACAAGGAAGTGCGGGTGATTAACTTAATCGAACAATTGAAAAATGACCATAAGCATGGCAGCAAAGCTATTGCCGTGCATTTTCTGCTCGCCTGCAAGAACTGCTGTTCGACCCATAGCATTTATCCGGATGTCTTTTTAGATTTTTTAAATCAGGTCGAGAGTGCAAGGCCATCAATGGCTATTTTTAAGAATATAAGTCAACGGTTACGGCAGGCGCTTGCTAATAATCCTGACAATGCCGGCAGCGCAATTATTAATGAAATAAACCTGTTACTGAAAGAGATGCAGTCATCGGATCAGCTTATTTTTGAGAAAACAAAAGTATTTTTTAAAAACAGAGGAATACGCTCTGTTTTAACGCACTCGCGCAGTGCTACCGTTGAATATGTACTCAGAGGGCTGCTGCAGGAAGAGGCATTATCATCACTTATCTGCACTGAGTCACGGCCATTAAATGAAGGTGTGGCACTGGCAAAATCATTACCCGCGCCTATTCGCACCACCGTGATTGTCGATGCACTTGCTGATGCATTAATGCCTCAATGCGACTGCGTTCTGCTTGGCGCAGATGCGCTGGACAGGCACGGCAATATTGTCAATAAAATTGGCAGCCGTTTGCTTGCATTAAGCGCCAAGGATCATGGCGTACCTGTTATCTGTGTGGTTGAATCGATGAAAATGCTTCCGCGCGGCAGCGTCACATCTTTATCTGCAGAGGCCCATGACGGTGCAGAGCTGGGACATAAATTAAATGCGAATATTGCCGTCATTAATCAATATTTTGAGGTTATTGAAAAGCGCTTATTGACAAAAATAATCTCCGACAAATTATTAAGCACTTAAATACTGATTCCAGGCCTGCTGATAAAGCTGTTGCGATTCTTTTCTCAGCTTATTCACAGCAGCTTGCTCTATTTCACTTAAAGTCCGCTTACCCGTTAATTGTAGGCGCTCTATTTGCTGGATGCGTTCATAGTTATTATGCTCTTTACCGTTTTTAATAACCGAAAAGGCTTCAAGGTGTAACTGTATTTCCGCAATCATTTGGCTCTCGGGCAAACGAACCAGTAAACTTAAATCTCGATAACCGGACTTTCCTGGTGTTTTAAAACGGTTTTTAACACGCAGCAGCTGTGTTTCCTGCTCTAGCAGTTCAAAACTTTCAATAAGTGCCGGCACATCTTTAGCAACAATAGAAGTACGGACCAGATCTGTTATCTGCTCGCTATGGCCGGCAAGTTTGTTATTAATTTTATTACGCGTACGCAGTTTAGATTTTATACCTGATGATAAAGTCGCCGTCTTACTTTGCAGGGCTATGCGTGCCGTTAGCATTTCTAATTCCCTTTGCGCCGCATACGCATGCTGATAAAGCTGATTAAACTCACTATAAGGCTGTTTAATCTGCGCCGATTGAAACGCTTTAATATTATACAGCCCCTGCAGGTCTTTCGAGTAGAGACCGGCACGATTGCTTTCACTGAAAGGTAAAAACTTGCTGCTATCAATATTCTGATACAGTTTTAGCGGCGTCGCATTTGCCTGAGAAGATAGCGTCAGTAAAACAAAGAAGGTCTGGAATAAATTTTTCATCAAATCACCAATCTAAATAAGCGCCGGTTTATCCCAGCAGCACAATAAACATGAGGTTTAAATATATCTATTTCAACAACAAAAAAGTAAATACAAGTGAAGTTTTGTCGACTGTAACGGTTATTAATGAGAAAATGTGATTGACTTCAAATGACAGTAAGTTGTAACTCAGTAACGACATACCTTATTGTTCAGGTACAAAATATAACGGTATATTTATGATGCAGATAAAATGGCACAGCAGCCAGCACCATGCAGCCTTTATCGCGGTACTGCTCACGACTTAACCAAAAATAGTTTATTAACAGGAGCTCCATGGACTCAATCCTTATTATTATTTCCGTTTCATTAGCCATCGCCAGCGTGCTCAATATCATGCTGACCAAATTCTCTATTTCCCATATTATCGGCTATATTATTACCGGCACGATTATCAGCAACCTCTTTGATTTTAACAACAGCGATAATCTCTCTGCGCTGGAGCTGATTGGTGAATTTGGTATTGTTTTTCTAATGTTTACCATTGGTCTGGAGATGTCTTTTTCGAAACTGAAAAGAATGAAAGAGGTGATTTTTTTTAACGGCTTTATGCAGGTGGTCTGCTGTTCACTGCTTATTTTTCTGCCGGCATTTTTTCTCTTTAAGCTCGACTTTACTTCGGCCATTATTATCGCCCTGGCCTTCAGCTTATCATCAACGGCAATCGTGGTTAGCTATTTAAAAAAATCCAAAGATATCATCACCCCCTATGGTGAAAAATCGGTCGCCATCTTAATCTTTCAGGATCTCGCGGTGATCCCTATGCTATTACTTATCGGATTCTTAGCGAAAGAGAATCTGTCGGTCAGCGATGTTTTATTAAAAACCCTGCTGTATGCCGGCCTAATTATCACTTTTATGTTTACCCTGGGTAAAAGAATCATTGAATGGCTATTACACTTTTCCAGCAAAGCGCAAATGGAGGAGCTGTTTTTAGGCTCGGTATTGACCATTGTCCTGGGCACCTCGCTCTTGGCCCATGGCATGGGGTTCAGTTATTCATTAGGCGCTTTTATTGCCGGAATGATTATTGCGGAGACACACTTTCATGTGAAAGTAGAATCCGATATATCATCTTATAAGGATCTGTTATTAGGAGCTTTTTTCTTTTCAATTGGCAGCAAAATAAATATCTTTTATTTTCTAAGCAACCTGCATTGGGTATTTACCATTTTAATCTCGGTGATGCTGTTCAAAGCATTGCTCGTCTATTTTCTGATCCGAACAAAATCCAATAAAAGCGATGCCATCAAAACGGCCCTGGCACTGTGTCAGGTCGGTGAGTTTTCTTTTGCTATTTTTGCGCTGGCAAGCAGTGAGGGATTACTGGCCGATGAATTGGGCAGTTTTCTGATCTTAGTGACGGTATTATCTATGATAATCACGCCCTTTATGGTCAATAATATCTATAAACTTGCAGCTATTTTTGTCACCGAATTTTTTGAATCGGACAAAATAACGCCCATAAAAGCCAATCAGCATACTGTTATTTGCGGTTTTTCCAGCGTCGGGCGCATCACCGCACGCGAGCTGAAAAAGAAAGGAGTTAATTTTGTGATTATTTCCGATAACTTACAGCATGTTTTACTGGCAAGAAAACGTGGTTATAACGCCTATTTCGGGCACTTAGATAAACGCCCGGTGTTGGAGTCATTGAAAATAGAGCATTCAGCCAACATCATATTGACCCTTGATTCATTGAAAAATAAAAGGATCATTTGTGAATCGGTGCTGGATTATTACCCGAATGCAAATTTACTGGTAAAAATTAACACCATAGAAGAGAAAAAGGCGCTGGCTGACCTCAGCATAAACTCTTTTGTTCACGCTCAATATGAAACCGCACTGTTACTGGTGAAAAAAAGCTTGACTTAAACACTCGCGATAAACCTCTGCAAGGTTCAGAGGTTTATCTTTACCCGTTAAAAACAAGCGCAACGGCTGTTGCGCTGTAGTAATAGCAAGCCTTAAGACTCAATCTGCTTACGGAAAAACTGCACCATTTCATTGCGCGTTTTCAGGTGATCAAGATGAAAAATGTCCTCAGGAAAGAGCAGCTCGATCACCCCCGTATCAAAGATGCGTTTTACTTCATATTCATTATGCGCCACATCCTGCTGGTACATATAGTTTAACCAGCTCTGATTGGTATGGATAATAAACTCAACGCGCATGCCGCCTAAACGCGCAAAGAACTTCATCATTGATGTTTTATGGCTGGAGCCGACAGCCCTGCCGCGATAATGGCTGCGCCCGACCAAGGTATCAGAAATATCTTCCAAGACCATCAAAGAGTGTGCCCGGGAGGCACTGCGCGTAAGATGCTGCTGAAAAGCTCTGACATCACTTACCGAGTCAAGTACGGCCATCAAGCCCAATTCATCATCCACCGCCACTGCCGGATTTTTCTCATTTTTGCGTAACAGCTTTAACACCTTAGCTTCCGGCGGTTTTTTTCTTATCGACACATAAATTGGCGTTTTTTTCTCGCCGGCATGAAAACTTCTGCGCTTAATTAAGGTTAGCTCTTCTCCCTTGGTCAGCTTAAGCAGTTGCGCCTGCAACGGCGTTAACACACTTACCCCCGTACAACGATAGTCTTCACTGCTATGCGTAGAATAAAGATAGACGGGATCTAAATCACCGATTTTCAGGTTAGGACTCCACACATAGCCATTTAAAAAATCCAGAAAAGCAGAGAACTTATTTTCAATATCGGTTTCGCGTTCACGTTGATCAATACTGCCGGCAAGCGTCATTAAAATCAGTTTACGGCGCGCTTCAAAGCGTGCTTTTTTATGGTAGTGATCATTAAACATAATCAATAACAACTCAACCGGGTCATTAGCGACTTCGATTTCATTGGTTGCTTCAATATGAGAGGCATAGGGTGAAAGAATTTTACCTGTCAGAGAATGGATCACTGCATCAGCAGTACGCACATATTCATCGACACGACTTTTGATTTCATTGAGGTTACCGTCAATGCCGAACATATTGCCTAGCAAATACAGAGCCCGCTCACTACGCTGCCGCATAAGGACTTTATCTGCCAGCAAGGATTGGATTTGCTCAATACTATCCACTTCTAAAAACTCAAAGACTTGACTACGCAGCGCGCGGTATTTAGCAATATTATTCGGGTCCTGCTGCAGATTTTTAACCCATTCTCGGGTCTGAGTTGAAAAACGCCCATCGTAAAGCGCCTCGTCAGACACAGCAAAGGGCCCTTTCTGCTGAAGAGAAGTAAACACACTATTTGGAGAAAGAACTGACATAAATCAACCTGAAAAAGAATAACTGTGCAATAACCACTGAGGAGCTACAAATATACACTAATAAATTGCTTCACTAAATAGCAAAACAACAGTTATAACAGAGAGTTTATTGTTCGTATCGGCCCTATGCGCGTAGAAGCCCGCTAACAACGGCTCTTTAATTAAGGGCTTTAATCTTGATTCTGCCCGTTGTGCATAACGTCCTTTTTAAACTTAACTGCAGAGTCAGGGTCAAAGAAACGCTGATCATCACAAAGATGGCCACCAGGATCAGCAGCTGATACTTAATGGCCAGCATAGGATCTGCTCCGCCAAGTATCTGCCCGGTCATCATTCCGGGCAAGGTCACCAGCCCGGTTGTCACCATTGACGCTAAAATAGGCGCCTGCGCTTTTCGCAAAGCATCCTGCACAAAGGGGCTGGCCGCTTCAGATGGCTTTGCCCCTAAGGCAATGGCACCTTCATATTCGTTGCTACGCTGTACAAAGGCCTCAAAAAGATGCTGCAGGGCAACGATATTACTGCTTAATGAGTTGCCTAACAGCATGCCTGCAAGTGGAATCACATATTGTGCACTATAGACTGGCTGAGGGCGAATAACCACATAACAAAGCAATAGCATCAGCGGCAACAAACCGCTACTTAATCCGCAGACAACCGGCCAGAGCATCACCTTTTTAGGCAATTTGGCTTTTCCGACAATGGCAGCACTGCCGATCAATACCATCACTATAATCCAGCCGATGTTGAGCAACAGACTATTGATTGAAAAAACATATTGCAGGTAGATACCGACTAATAGTAATTGCACCGTCATACGCGCAACGGCAATCAATATCTCTTTGCTCAGCGCCAACTGATAATAACGATTAATCAAAAGCGGGATAACAAGCAGCACAGAAAAAAGTGCAACTTCTATCCAGCTAATATTCAAACTGCTTTGCATCATTGTTTTCGCTTATTAAAAAATAAAATGCCCGCTTACTTAGCTCTTCTGCAGAGTGCCTTCTTTAACCGACTTCGCGGCTTCACTACCAAGCAGATAGGCAATCACAGCAATGGCAAACTCGCCAGCCGTTCCCGGTCCCCGGCTGGTTATGATATTAGCATCTTGAATGACGCGTTCGCTACTGAAGTCAGCACCTGTCACTTCACCTTCAAAGCCAGGATAACAGGTAAACTTCCGCCCTTTCAGCAGCCCTGCTCCACCTAATACCAGAGCCGGTGCCGCACAGATAGCCGCCAGCAGTTTATTGCTATTATTCATTGTCTCAAGCAGATCCGTCACTGCTTGCGATTGAGCAAGATTTGTCGCTCCGGGCATTCCACCGGGCAATATCACGCCATCTAGATCTGTCGGCAACGCTGCAATAGTGCTGTCCGCTTTAATAACAATATGATTGCTGCCGGTAACAAGTAGCTCGCCAATACTGCTTATCAGCACTTCTATTCCAGCTCTTCTAAGAAAGTCAGCACAAGTAACGGCTTCCACCTCTTCAAATCCATCTGCTAATAATAACGCTACTTTTTTCATATTGAGCTCCTTCATAAGTTAAAGGTTAAATAAAAAAGAATAGCCGTTAAAAGCCCCCAGTGTCCACTATCGGCTGAATAGCGTATATTGTAGTGGTTTAATCCTTCAGGACATTTTAATAAAGGGATATAATCCAACTATTGAGGTGCACTATGACAAAAAGAAAAGTAAAAACTTATACAAAAGAGTTTAAAGAAGAAGCTGTAGCTCTTGTTACTGAGCAAGGTTATAGCCTTGCTGAAGCAGCTAAATCATTAGGCATCGCTAATAAGCTTATCTATTAACTGGAAAGCTAAATTAGAAGCAGAGAAATCTGGTAAAGGTTTAAATGAAGATGAACGAGCTGAACTTGCCATATGCCAAATTAAGAAAAGAAAATAAACAACTACGCATGAAGAAAGAGATCCTAAAAAAGCCAGAGCCTTCTTTGCGAAGGAAATGAAGTAAAGTTTGATTTTATCAAGCATAAAGCTAAACGATTTCCGATCACCGAATTGTGCTCTGTAATGCAGGTTACTCGTAGTGCTTA
>JBFGZH010000128.1:0-7105 GCA_041586895.1 Psychromonas sp.
GATAAAAAGCGCTTTGCATGCTGGAAACACAGTGAATACTTTGTTGTGGTATTGTTTTTTAATCTTTTGAATAATTTGGGTGTCCTTTTTTAAGATCGTTTGAGTAATTTGGATGTCCTTTTTTAAGATCGAAAAAACACAAGATCTGCCTTAGCATTACTTATTTTTCCTTTGATAAATAAGTGACAGTTAATCTGTTTTATGTGCTACTCTTTTGTTTAATTTACATCAGTACAGTTTTTAACAACCTACATAAAGAATAGACAGATATGAAAAAAATTTTATTGGCGACTTTAATAACTTCAGCTTCCTTCTCTGCCTCTGCCGATATGCTGATCGGCGGTGATGTGGAAATTAATAGCTGGCAGCAAGAGCACACCTTTAATGGTAATGACAGTGGCGATGGTAGCGAGTTAACCTTTGAGGCTTCAATCGAGCATTTCATTCCTCTACTGCCAAATATCAAATACGGGCAGTCTTCGGTGGATGGTGATGATCTGAAATACACTAAGCGAGATCTGACACTTTACTATGAGTTTCTGGATAATGATCTGGTTTCGCTTGATGCCGGTTTTGGTATTACTAATCTGCATAAGGGGGAAATCAGGGATATCTCTTTGCTAAATCCCTGGACGGATTTTGAAGGCTCTATTCCGCACCTGTACGCGGCGGCAGAGGTTGGCGTACCTGGCACACCATTATTTTTCTTTGCAAAAGGTAATGGCGTAGCCTACAAAGACAACCATATGCTGGATGTTTCTTTTGGTGCGCAATACGCGATTCCGCTGGTTGCCTTTGATCTGGAGCTTCAGGCTGGTTATCGAGTTCAACAATTTGAATTAGAACGTTTTGATGATCTATCTATTGATATCGACGGGCAGACAGACGGTCTATTTGCCGGCGTTAATATCGACTTCTAAGCCTGTTACTATTCTTAAATTTAATACCGATGCCTGATAAGGTATCGGTATTTTTTTAAGTGTAAAAAGACGACTTAGCGGCTGCTTTCTTCTTTTAGCCAGATTGCCACCTGTTTGGCAAAGTAGGTCAAAATGCCATCTGCGCCGGCGCGTTTAAAGCACAGCAGCGATTCTAAAACCGTTTCCTTTTCTTTTAACCAGCCGTTATCGATGGCCGCCTTATGCATCGCATACTCGCCACTGACCTGATAGGCAAAGGTGGGCACCTGCAGCTCTGTTTTGACTCGGCGTACGATGTCTAAATAGGGCATGCCGGGTTTCACCATCACCATATCCGCGCCTTCCTGAATATCCAGAGCGACTTCATGAATGGCTTCATCGCTGTTGGCCGGATCCATCTGATAGGTGGCCTTATTGCCGCCCTTCAGGTTGCCGGCACTGCCGACGGCATCACGGAAAGGGCCGTAATAGTTGGAGGCATATTTAGCACTGTAAGCCATGATTTGCGTATTGATATAACCGGCATTTTCCAGTGCCTCACGGATGGCGGCGATACGTCCGTCCATCATATCGGACGGAGCGACAATATCCGCACCGGCCTGGGCATGGGATAGCGCCTGTTTGACCAGGATCTCAGTGGTGATATCATTTAATACATAGCCTTCGTTATCAATAATGCCGTCCTGACCATGGATGGTGAAGGGGTCCAGGGCGACATCTGTGATCAGGCCAAGCTCAGGACAGGCCTCTTTAACGCGCAAGACGGCACGTTGCACAAGGCCGTCACTATTATAGGCTTCCTCGGCCATCTCTGTTTTCAATTCTTGTGGGGTCACCGGAAATAGCGCAATGGCGGGAATGCCTAGTGCGGCAAGCTGTTTTGCTTCTTCAACTAAGAGATCTAAGGATAAACGTTCAATGCCCGGCATTGACGGGATGCTTTCACGACGGTTTTTGCCTTCCAGAATAAACATCGGGTAGATCAGATCATCAACGGAAAGCTGGTTTTCCGCGACTAAACGGCGGGAAAACTGATGCTTACGCAAACGGCGCAGACGTCGTGCCGGAAAACTTTGGGAAACAGTCATTTATACTCCTGCTAAATGGGTAAATTAAAAAAAGCCTGGCTGGTTTTATGGGTGTTGCTGATAAGTTGCTGTAAAGACTGCTCTCGTGCCAGTGCCACAGTTTCTGCTATATGGGGCAGATATTTAGGCTCATTGCGGCTGGATTTGGGTTTTGGCCGCAGCGAGCGCGGTAACAGGTAAGGCGCATCCGTCTCAATCATCAAACGGTTATCCGGGATCAGTTTAACCAGTTCAAACAGCTCTGTGCCGCGCCGTTCATCGCAGATCCAGCCGGTAATACCGATATGCAGATCCAGCTCCAAACAGCGCTGCAGATCACTTTGACTGCCGGTAAAGCAATGCAGAACCGCATTCGGCAGCTGCTCACGGTAAGGGGTTAACAGTTCGATAAAACGCGGGTTGGCATCACGTTCATGCATAAAAACCGGCAATTGCAGTTCAACGGCTAATTCCAGCTGTTGTACAAAGGCATACTCCTGCTCGGCCGGCGTTGAGTAGTTACGGTTGAAATCTAAGCCGCACTCTCCAATCGCTTTGACCTGCGGATGTAAAGCTAACTGCTTGAGCCTGGCTAAGCTGCTGTACTCAAAGGTTTTGGCATCATGGGGATGAATGCCTGCCGTAGCAAAGAGAAAGTCGGGGTGGCTTGCAGCTAACTTAACGGCCTGCGTGCTTTCCGTTAAATCAGTACCAGTAATGACAAGAGCGCTAAGACCTGCCTGCTTGGCATTGGCAATGACATCAGGTAAATCTTTATGAAAGCGTTTGTTAGTCAGGTTTACACCAATATCGATCATGGTTTATTTACTCTATGGTTGCTCAGTGTCGGCATTTTCCTGGGGAACGTAAAAACGCGCAAACAGCAGCCCCAGCTCAAATAAGATCAGCATAGGTACCGCCAGCAGGGTTTGCGAAATAATATCCGGCGGCGTTAATAACATGCCGATAACAAATGCGCTGACGATAATATAGGGGCGCTTTTCTTTTAGTTTTGCCGGGGTGGTGGCGCCTGTCCAGCATAACAGCAGGGTCGCGACAGGGATTTCAAAGGCCAGACCAAAGGCAAAAAACAGCTTTAATACAAAGTCTAAATAACTGCTGATATCAGTGGCGATAGTGACCCCTTCCGGTGCGGTATTGGTGAAGAAAGCAAAGGCTAACGGGAAGACCACATAATATGAAAAGGCCATGCCCAAATAAAAGAGCAGGGCGCTGCTTATGACCAGTGGCGCAATCAGTTTACGCTCATGTTTATATAAACCCGGCGCGATAAATGCCCACAGCTGATACAAAACAGCAGGAATAGCAATAAAAAAGGACAGCACAATGGTCAGCTTGATTGGCGTAAAAAAGGGCGTAGCCACGCCTGTGGCGATCATGCCTGCGCCTTGCGGAAGTTGGCTGGTTAAGGGAATAGCCAGGTAGTGATAAATATCATTGGCAAAGTAAACCAGGCCTAAAAATAACAGCATGACAATCATGATAATGCGTAACAGGCGATCACGCAGCTCGAGAAGGTGCTCGATTAAAGGCAGGGAGTGAGCACTATTTTTATCTGTACTCATCTTCTTTTTCCTGCTTATTGTCCGTTATCTTTGTGTTTTTCTGCTCAGCGCTATGCGCGGTTTGCTTGCTATTGACTCGGCTCTTTTCATAAGAGCTGGTGATCTGATGCGCGGTTTGTTTTATCTCATCGACGGATTGCTGCATTTCCGGCACTATATCAGATAACTCGTGTTTACCGGCTTTATTGATGCTCTCATTCATCTCATGCAGCTTCAGCTCATGGGAGATTTCAGTTTTTACGGAATTGGCCATACTTTTAACGGTATTTATCCAGCGCACAACACTGCGGATGGCAACCGGCAGACGCTCCGGGCCAAGTACAATTAAGCCTATCACGGAGATCACCACAATCTCCCAGAAACCGATATCAAACATCGCAATAAAAGCCTTTTATGTCAGAGTTAATCTTGAGCTTTATGCTTACTATCCTGCTCTTTTTTTAGGCTGTCAGCGCTTTTTTTTTCAATTTCCGGCGTGCTTTTCTCTTCCTCGTCCTGCAGCGCTTTTTTAAATCCTTTTACTGCGCCGCCTAAGTCGCCACCTATGCCGCGTAATTTTTTGGTGCCAAAAAGCAAAACTACAATCACCGCGATAATGATTAACTGCCAAATGCTAATGCCGCCCATAATTTATTTCCTTTGTTTACTAGTAGTTCATTGATGTACCGGTTTGCAGTCAACTTTATACCTTATTGCTATGACGCCATGCAAGTAACCAGGCTAAAATAGCCGGTATGCCGGTCAGTAGGGATAGCTTTTCCTCTGCCTGCAGATAAGCGAGTGCGGAGATAATAGAGAAGGTAATACCACTGCCAATGTAAAAGTGGCTTCTATTATTGCTTTGCTGCTGTTTTTTGATGCAATCAATCAGTAGCGCCTGTTGCTGCTGTATGGATTTTGCCTGCGCTAAACTGGAATGCAGCAGCTCGGGTATTTCCGGTAATTTTTCCAGCCAGAAGGGCGCTTTCTTTTTTACCGAATTGAACAGTGTTTTCGGGCTGACCTGCTCTTTCATCCATTTTTCCAGGAAGGGTTTGGCGGTATCCCATAAATCCAGCTGCGGATATAATTGCCGGCCCAGCCCTTCGATATAAAGCAGAGTTTTTTGTAATAAAACCAGTTGCGGCTGCACTTTCATATTATAACGACGGGCCGTGCTAAACAGGTTGATTAACACTTGGGCAAAAGAGATCTCGGCCAGCGGTTTCTCAAAAATAGGATCACACACGGCACGAATGGCAAATTCAAACTCTTCAATGGGCGTATCCGCTGGCACCCAGCCGGAATCCACATGTAATTGTGCAACCTGGCGGTAATCGCGGTTGAAAAAGGCGAGGAAGTTTTCCGCCAGATAGCGTTTATCCTCATGGTTGAGGGTGCCGACGATACCACAGTCAATGCCTATCCACAGCGGATCTTCAGGGTGTTCATAGGACACAAAGACATTGCCGGGATGCATATCGGCATGGAAAAAACTGTCGCGAAAGACCTGGGTGAAAAAGGTTTCTACACCTCGCTCAGCGAGGAGTTTCAGATTGGTTCCCTGGGCTTTCAGGGAGTCGATATCAGAAACGGGAATACCGTAGATACGCTCCATAACCAATACGTTTTTGGTGCAGTAATCGGAATAGATCTCCGGCACATAAAGCAGTTTTGAATGCAAAAAGTTGCGCCGCAACTGCATGGCATTGGCCCCTTCCTGCATCAGATCCAATTCACCGATAATGGTCTTTTCATATTCCTGAACCACCTCCACCGGGCGCAAACGCCGCGCATCTTTTAGAAAGCGCTGCATCAGCTCGGCAAGCCAGCGCATAAGCTGCAAATCTGCCTGAATGGTTTTCTCAATACCCGGGCGGATAACTTTGATCACCACTTCACGATTATCTTCAATTAATGTCGCACTATGTACCTGAGCGATGGAGGCCGATGCCAGCGCATTGGCATCAAAGTTGGTAAACAACTGGGCAATAGGTTGACCCAGTGAGCTTTCAATCTCTTTAATGGCCAGCTCTCCGCAAAAAGAGGGCACATTATCCTGCAGATAAGCCAACTGGTCGGCATAAACATCGGGGAGTAGATCGCGACGTGTGGATAACATCTGCCCGAGCTTAATATAAATAGGGCCTAAAGACTGCAGGCTGAGACGCAGGCGTTCGGCCAGGGTTTTATCCTGGTGTTTACGGCGCAGCCAAAACAGGCACAGGCGCATCAGCCGGTAACTCAGCGGAATATGCGCCTTGGGCAGAAGCTCAATTAAGCCGTACTCAACAACAGCTTTATTGATTTGATAAAGGCGGGTAAGTTCTTTTAATTTAATCATAGCGCTGGTATTACCCTATTCTTTTAAACCTTGGGGAGCGTGTTCTGCGAAACATTTTCCGGCACAGTGCAATATAAGCCGTATGCACTGAGACTAATATTTATAACCGCGGTGCAGGGCAACAATACCTGCGCTTAAGTTAAAGTATTCAGTACCCTCAAAACCGGCATTGTTCATCATCTCTTTTAGTGTTTCCTGATCCGGATGCATACGAATACTTTCCGCAAGATACTGATAACTTTCACTATCATCAGCAATCAACTTGCCCAGTTTAGGCAAAACATTAAAGGAGTAAAAGTCGTAAAACTTACTGACAGGTTTATAAAGCGGCTTGGAGAACTCCAGTACTAATAGACGGCCGCCGGGCTTTAAGACGCGGAAGATAGAAGCTAAGGCTTTATCTTTATCGGTGACATTGCGTAGTCCGAAAGCTATGGTCACCAAATCAAAATGGTTATCCGGAAAAGGCAGCTCTTCGGCATTGGCCTGCACATAATCCACATTGCCGACAATACCTGAGTCTCGCAACTTAGCACGCCCGACTTTCAGCATAGAGTCGTTAATATCGGCTAAAATAACCTGGCCGTTCTTACCGACAATACGAGAGAACTTAGCGGTTAAATCTCCTGTGCCCCCGGCAAGATCTAACACTTTCTGCCCTTTACGTGCACCTGAGCAGCTGACCGTAAAACGCTTCCAAAGACGGTGAATGCCCAGGGATAAAACATCATTCATCAGATCATATTTACCGGCCACAGAGTCAAATACATCAGCAACTAACTCGACTTTTTTATTCTCATCGACTGTTTTAAAACCAAAATGCGTGGTGTGTTTTTCTGTCTTACTCATGTTTTTTCTCTTCTTTGCGCGGGTAAAATGAGATCCATGATGATACCTGATTTGATATAAAAGGGGAGCTTTATTGTTATTTGCCGATTCAATCAATCGTTAATCGTTTCAGCTATTTTATTTTTAAGTTACTTTTTGTTACGCTTGCTATCAAATTTTTCGATATAATTCCGTAATTAAATCAATGCAGCCCCTTGAGTATGTACTAATATCTGCGGGTTACATTCATCATCATTTATTAAATTTCTTAAACATTACCCTTGGGAATATAGCAATGCTAAAAAATATCAATCCAACGCAAACAGCTGCATGGTCTGAATTACAGGCTTTATTTGATAAAAATCAAGATATGGAGTTATC
>JBFGZH010000129.1:0-7101 GCA_041586895.1 Psychromonas sp.
GAATTTTTCAATATTCAGTAAGAACAGAGAAAGGAGAGCTTGGCTCTCCTTTCTTAAGAGCGCGTTAAATCGCTTCGTTATCTTCCTCACCGGTACGGATGCGAATAACGCGTTCAACAGGTGAGACAAAAATTTTACCGTCACCAATTTTACCCGTCTGTGCGGTGTTCATAATGGCTTCAATACAACGATCCACATCTTCCGTTCTTACCACCAGTTCAATTTTTACTTTAGGCAGGAAATCCACCATATATTCGGCACCGCGATATAACTCTGTGTGTCCCTTCTGACGGCCGAAACCTTTCACTTCCGAGACAGTCATCCCTGTGATATCAATATCAGCAAGCGCTTCTCGAACATCATCTAGTTTAAAGGGTTTAATAATTGCTTCTATTTTTTTCATGCAGTTCTCTTTATTTTGTTAATAACTGTTGGTTGTAAGATAAAAATAACATAGCTCCGGCAGCCTGTATCCAAACAGCGGGAAAAAACATTCCCGCTGTGCGAAGTTTCACACTTTTACTGCCTGTTTTTATTAATCAAGCTGTTTAATGCGCAGCTCGGCCGGTACCTCAAAAACGGTATTCTCTTCGACGCCGGGGTTTTCAGTGACCACGGTTCCGCCTAATGTCTGCAATTTGTCAACCACAGCTTTCACCAGCACTTCCGGTGCCGATGCCCCTGCGGTCACCCCGACAGTGTTAACGTCTTTAAACCAGTCACGGTCAATAGCAGACTGATCATCGATAAGGTAGGCGCTAACGCCCACGGCACTGGCTTTTTCACGCAGACGGTTGGAGTTGGATGAATTCGGCGAGCCGACGACCAGAACCAGATCCGCTTTCATGGCCAGATCTTTGACCGCATCCTGACGGTTTTGCGTGGCATAGCAGATATCATCCTTACGCGGGCCGTTAATTCGCGGAAACTTCTCGCGCAGCGCATTAATAATATTAGCCGTATCATCGACCGACAGGGTGGTCTGTGAGCTATAGCATAGACTATTGGCATTTTTTACCTGCAGTCTGGCCACATCTTCAGGCGATTCAACCAGATAAATTCCACCGGCCTGATTATCATATTGGCCCATAGTACCGACCACTTCAGGATGCCCCTGGTGACCGATTAAAATACACTCCTGGCCACGACGGCTGGCACGAGTGACCTCCATATGCACTTTAGTGACCAGCGGGCAGGTCGCATCAAAGACCTTTAATTCGCGACGTTTGGCTTCTTCGCGCACCGACTGCGCAACACCATGGGCACTGAAGATAACGATATTATTATCCGGCACCTCATCCAGCTCTTCGACAAATACTGCCCCGCGCTTTTTCAATCTGTCCACGACATACTGATTATGCACCACTTCATGGCGCACATAGATTGGCGGGGTAAAAAGATCCAGTGCCCGTTCGACAATGGAGATGGCCCGATCCACGCCGGCACAAAAACCACGCGGATTGGCTAAAATAATTTTCATGACTAACCTTTTTAGTAGTTGGAAAGCAGCAAGTGCGTTAAAGTTGAAATATTACCTGTAAGCTGAGCGATTAGCACTAGCCTTTGCTCAAATTATGCTCAATAAAGCCTATGCCTGACAGACCAGGTTTGATTTTTCAGGCTTTGCCTGCCCGGCAATAAAAAAAGGCGGACTAAAGTCCACGCCCCTGACTCAGCGAGAGTACATGTTTACACATCACCCGAGTCATCTATTTTCTTATCACTTTCCGGGGTAAGAAAAGACTCTAAAATAATCATCGCCGCCCCGATAAAGATGGCAATATCGGCCACATTAAAGGTCGGCCAGCGGTAAAAACCTAAATCAAAATCCAGAAAATCAACCACATAGCCAAAAAGCAAACGGTCCGTCACATTGCCGATGGCACCCGCTAGAATCAGCGCAAAGGCAATATTAGTGCAACGCTGCGCCGCCGAGTTACGTTTTAACGAATAGATCAGGTAAGCAGAAACCGCAAAGGCAATAACGGTAAAGAGGTACTTCTGCCAGCCTCCCGCATCGCCTAAAAAGCTAAAGGCAGCGCCGTAGTTGCGCGCATAGGTAAAATTAAAAAATGACAGTACAGGATAAGATTCATGCAGCGCTAACGCCTGTACAGTCCAATACTTAGTCACCTGGTCAATAATAAAGATGACCATAGAAAGCCATAACCAAGGCAGTCCGCTGGTGTTTTTTTCTGTCACCCTGTGATTCCTTAACAAACTGTAGCCGGCCGAAGCCGAGGCCCCGACAGGCAGCTAAAAAACGCCTTAATCATTTAAGGCGTGCTAGCCAGACTAAGCAAATTTACGCTGTTCGCCTGCACCGTCAATATTAGTAATACAACGCGCACATAGCTGCGGATGCGTATCGTTACTGCCCACAGTGTCATGATGATGCCAGCAACGCGGACATTTTCCGGCGCTACTTTTTTCAACCGCCACCGATAAGCCGTCAACTTCGGTGACAATGGCGCTTGGCGGCGCTTCTGCTAAGGGCTGCACTTGCGCTTTCGAGGTGATCAATACAAAACGCAGCTCATCTTCCAGTGTGCTCAGCAGCGTGCTCAGCTGATCTGACGCATACAGGGTTACCTGTGCTTCCAGACCACCACCTATGACATTTTCTTTACGCGCCAGCTCCAGGGCTTTATTCACTTCGGCACGCACCGCCAGCACGTTTGCCCAGGCATCATTATCTAAGACCTCATTGGCAGATAAACCGAACAGGCCATCATACCAGACGCCGGTAAAGACAAACTCATCACGCTCGCCGGGCATGCGTCCCCAGATCTCATCGGCGGTAAAGCTTAAGATTGGCGCCATTAAACGTACCAGAGATTCGGCAATATGGAAGAGTGCCGTTTGACAACTGCGACGGGCATTACTGTCCGCTTTAGCCGTGTACTGGCGATCTTTAATAATATCCAGGTAAAAACTGCCCAGTTCAATGGAGCAGAAGTGCATCAGCTTCTGGTAAACAAGGTGCAGATTGTAGCTTTCATAAGCGGCAATCACCTCGTTCTGCAGGGTCAGCGTCTGTGCGACAATCCAGCGATCCAGGGCGACCATCTCATCACTGCTGACCATATCCGTGGCCGGATCAAAACCGTTCAGATTCGCCAGTAGAAAACGCGAGGTATTACGGATACGACGGTAACTGTCGGCGCTGCGGTTAAGAATCTCATCGGAAACCGTGATTTCCCCCGTGTAATCGGTAGAAGCCACCCAGAGACGCAGAATATCGGCACCGAGATTGTTCATCACCGTTTGCGGCGACATCACATTGCCTAATGACTTGGACATTTTTTTACCTTGTCCGTCAACCACAAAACCGTGCGTCAGTACCTCTTTGTAGGGCGCTTTATTGTTGATCGCCATGCTGGTCATTAATGACGACTGGAACCAGCCGCGATGCTGATCCGAACCTTCCAGGTACATATCAATCTGCGCCTGCTGACCATTTTCCTGAGTGTATTCATTGCGCGTACCGACAACGGCCGAGTGCGTGCTGCCAGAATCAAACCATACATCCAGCGTATCTGTGACCTTACGGTATTGCTCCGCTTCATCGCCAAGCAACTCTTCTGCCTGCAGATCCCACCATGCCTGAATGCCCTGCTTTTCAATCTGTTGGGCAACGGTTTCCATCATCTCGACACTGTTCGGATGCAGCTCTTCCGTTTCTTTATGAACAAACAGGGTGATCGGCACCCCCCAGGTACGTTGACGGGAGATACACCAGTCAGGGCGGTTTTCAATCATTTTTTCAATACGGTTTTGTCCCCAGCTTGGAATCCACTGCACCTCTTTGATTTCGCCGAGGGCATTATCACGCAGTCCTTTCTGATCCATGGAGATAAACCACTGTGGTGTAGCACGGAAGATAATCGGCGTTTTATGGCGCCAGCAATGCGGGTAGCTGTGCAGCAATGGTTTATGGCATAGCAGCGCATTTTTTTCGCTTAACACTTCGATAACGCGGTCATTAGCTTTAAACACATGCAGACCGGCAAAAAACTCCGTCTCTTCTCTAAAGACACCGTTATCACCTACCGGGTTGGCTACTTCTAAATCATAACGCAGACCGACGCTGTAATCGTCCTGACCATGGCCGGGCGCGGTATGTACACAACCTGTACCGGATTCAATGGTAACGTGATCGGCAATAATGGCCGGCACCTGCAGGCTTAAGAACGGATGGTGAAAGAGTTTATTCTCTAAATCAATGCCCTTACAGGTCGCCAGTACTTTGAAGTCCTCAACCTCATAACGGGCCATACAGTCTTCAACCAGGAAGCTGGCCAGGATCAGGCGGCGCTGATCCGCCTGTACTAATGAGTATTCAACGTTTTCCGCCAGTGCCACCGCGCGGTTAGCCGGCAGTGTCCAGGGAGTTGTCGTCCAGATCACCAGGGCAACATCACCGCTGCCGAGATCATCGCCTGCAGCCGTAAAGCAGCTCACTACCTGGTCGTTATCAATGGCCGTAAAGGCCACATCAATCGCCGGTGATTTTTTATCTTCATATTCAACTTCAGCTTCTGCTAAAGCCGAGCCGCAATCTGTACACCAATGCACAGGTTTAGAGCCCTTATGCAGATGGCCGTTAGCAATAATTTTCGCCAGGGCGCGCACGATATTGGCTTCGGTATCAAAATTCATGGTCAGGTAGGGATTATCCCACTCACCCAGCACGCCGAGACGTTTAAAGTCTTTACGCTGACCGTCAACCTGACGCGCGGCATATTCACGGCATTTTTTACGGAACTCGGCGGCCGTGACTTTTTTGCCCGGCTTACCGACCTTCTGCTCAACCTTTAATTCAATCGGCAGACCGTGACAGTCCCAGCCGGGAATATAAGGCGCATCAAAGTCGGACAGGGTTTTTGCCTTGATAATGATATCTTTTAAAATTTTATTCACTGAGTGACCGATATGGATATCGCCATTGGCATACGGAGGACCGTCATGCAGAATGAATGTTTTTTTACCTTTTTTCGCGCTGCGGATCTTCTGGTAAAGATCTTTGCTGTACCAGTTTTTCAGCATATTCGGTTCACGATTGGCAAGATTTGCGCGCATCGGAAACCCTGTTTTAGGCAGGTTTAACGTATCTTTATAGTCACTCATTTCTATTTTCCATTTACGTAATAGTTTAATTATTTTTATGCCATGCTTCGGCTTGCTGTATATCTTTTTCTATTTGAACTTGTAATTCGGCAAATGAATTAAAGCGCACTTCATCGCGTAATTTTTTTTCTAATACGACTTCCAACTGCCTGCCGTATAGATCACCATTAAAATCAAACAGGTGGACTTCCAGCTGCTGACGGACACCCTGTACTGTCGGGCGTTGACCAATATTCGCCACGCCCTGATAAACCTGGTCATTTAGCCCCAGCACCGACACGGCAAATACTCCGGAAACCGGTGAAACACGGCGTTTTAACAGCAGGTTGGCGGTCGGCACGCCAATAGTGCGGCCTAATTTACGGCCGTGTCCGACGCGTCCGGTAATACTGTATTTCCGGCCCAGCAATTGTGCCGCCTGCTCTAACTCACCGGCGGCTAAAAAATCGCGAATCCGGGTGCTGCTGATCCGCTGTTGATGCCGGGTCAGACTCTGCGTATCGATCACTTCAAAGCCCTGTTTTTTACCCGCTTCCTGCAACAGCTTAAAATCACCCTGGCGCTGATAGCCGAAATGAAAGTCATCGCCAATCACTAAAAACTTAACGCCAAGCTTGGCAATTAACAGCTCATCAATAAACTGCTGGGCAGTTAAATTGGCAAATTTATGGGTGAAGGAGACGCATAACAGACGTTCCAGGCCCAGCTTTTCTAACTGCACAAACTTATCACGCAGGCGACTTAAACGCGCCGGGGCATTCTCACCGGCAAATAACTCTTCCGGCTGCGGCTCAAAAGTCAACACGGTGGCCGGCAGTTGTAAACGCTCAGCTTCAACCAATAAACGCGACAATACCGCGCTATGGCCGAGATGCACGCCGTCAAAGTTGCCTATGCTGAGCACACAGCCTCTATGCTTTGCTTTTAAGTTATGAATGCCGCGCAGTAGTTCCATTGTCGTTATCTATTCTTATTAGTAATTAGTCACTAGCTCATTAGTCATTAGTCATTAGTCACTAGCTCATTAGTCATTAGTCATTAGTCATTAGTCATTAGTCATTACAGCGTAGCGTAAGCCAGGATCAATGCCATCGCTGTTAGCCAAAGGTGCCGCGCCAAAATATCAAGAGGCCGATTATATAACAGAGTGCGCAACTAATCAGCCCTCATTTTTACCATTCTCCGCGGAAACTTTAAAATCCTCAAAGCGCAATCCAAAAGCAAACAGCAGCGCAAAATAAACACAGACCGCGCCGGCAATAAATATAAACAGCTGACTGGCGGCAGCAAACAGTGAAAAATTGGCCCATAGCGATAATGGCGGGCTAAAGAAACTTAAAAAAGCAGCCATCAGCAGTGCCGAGAGCAGCATGCGCAGCAATACCGAGACGCTGTTTTTCTGCACCTGGTAAACACCGGCAAAGTATAATCCAAAGAACAATAATGCAGCATTCAGGGTTGCCGAAAGTGCCGTAGCAATCGCCAGGCCGACGTAGCCGTAAGGAATGGCAAAGACAATATTTAACAGCATATTGCTGAGCATGGCAATAATCCCGTATTTAACCGGCGTTCTGGTGTCCTGGCGCGAGTAGTAGCCGGGTGCCAAGATCTTCACCAGCATAAAGCTCAGCAGTCCGCTGGCATAGGCCCATAAGCTCATGGCCGCCATCGACACATCGTCAACCGCAAATTCACCGCGCATAAACAGCACGCGCAGCATCGGCTCGGCTAACACAATCAGGCCGAACATCGCCGGCAGGCCTAATAAACAGACCATGCGTATTCCCCAATCCAGGGTTTTGGCAAAGGTTGCATTGGCTTGCGTGACGTGGGATGAAGACAGGCTCGGCAAAATAACCGTGGCAATGGCAATACCAAATAACCCCAGTGGAAACTCCAGCAGGCGATCCGAATAATATAACCAGCTGATCGAGCCGGTCTGCAGAAAACTGGCAATCAAAGTGTCGAGCA
>JBFGZH010000130.1:0-7080 GCA_041586895.1 Psychromonas sp.
CTGTAAGCCCGTATTCGACAAACCTCTTTTTCGTTCGATAAATGGTGGCAGTACCAACATTTAGAATTTCTGAAATATCCTTATCTTGATACTTTCTTAAATCAGTCAGTAGAAGGATATTTGCTCTCTTTACTTGTCTGGCTGACGACTTTCCTTTTGTCAGTAACTCGTTCAGGTAATTTTTTTCTTCTTCGTTTAGCTCTACTATATATTTGATATTCATGGCATTATTTGAGGTATTAACAATATCCATAATTGATCATAAAGAGCGTAAAATGTCGATCCCTGAACAAGAAATATTTTCATTTACTGACAAGCAAGGCCAGTACTTAGCCTACATATACCACTATACAAAACTCAACGGGATACCACCTGCGCATACGGATTTTCAAAAATTCTTTAAGGTCACACCACCCAGCGTGAATCAAATGATAAACACGTTAGAGAAAAAAGGACTGATCCAAAAACAGCCGAGAACTGCGCGTAGTATTTCATTACTTATTCCTATAGAGCAGTTACCAGATCTCAAGTAAATTCAATCGTTCATCTTCATTGTGTTTAGGTACTAGCTCATGTTTTTCTGAATTTGATGGGACTAAACGGTTCACTAAAAACGATTTACCCAGCAGGAGTGCAGGCTGCAGCTAAAAAAATTAGTAACAGCCTGAATCACTACAGAGGAGTTTCCTTGCTCTTATTTCTGTTCCAGAAAGCTAAGCTTGTATTTCCGAACAATAATGAACCTTTATAGGTTAGCTAATATAACTTCGGCTTTGCTCACCTCAAAGGACTTAGGCGCTTCAACATTCAGTTGGGTTACGATGCCATTTTCGATAACCATAGCATAACGCTTTGACCTTATACCACCGAAACTGGCGGTGTCCATTTCTAAGCCAAGTGCTTTTGTAAAGCTGGCATCACCATCTGCCAGCATCATTAGTTCAGATGCATTTTGTGATTCGGCCCATGCCTTCATTACAAACGCATCGTTTACCGACACGCAGGCAATAATATCGACACCTTTGTCTTTAAATTGGTCAGCTAATACCACATAGCCCGGTAAATGAGCTTCGGAGCATGTTGGTGTAAATGCCCCTGGTACAGCAAATAGCACCACTTTCTTATTGGCAAATAACTCAGGTATTTGTTGGTTAACCATGCCATCTTGTGTGGGCTGAGTTAAGGTGGCTGCTGGTAATGTTTGTCCTTGTTCAATCATTTGCGTTTCCTCAATTGTATGGGTATATCACAGTCTATACTCAAATCTCCGTTATACAAACGGAGAAATATTAGGATTTTATCTACAAGTACTAATCGACGGTTGACCGTATTTTTCACCTCAACCTTCTCAATATTTTTCAGTAAGGGGGATATTGCCAGCTGGCATCATGGCGTAGGGCTATTGTTGTGGGGCACTTGCTCTAGATAATTTAATATTGTTGCCTATAACCTTTTGTGAATATTAATTTGTTATCTATTCGCAGGAGCGCACTTCTGAGGTGGCATTTCCTGCACTAATTTGGTGCTTTTTAGTGGTGAAAGCGACTGTTATTAATTTATAATTTTAAAAAATGACATAGAAAAATATAAATATATATATTTTTCAGTATCTTAAGGGTTTTTGTTTGATGTTTTGTTGGCTTTTTAAAGGTTGGCTTAATTACTGCATTGTAAAGACTGTAGGGTATGGCAATTGGCTTAAGTCGCGAATATCGCGAATATGGCGTTTGTCCATTCCAGCCTAGTTTTAGCTGGAATTTCAAGCAGGTGGAGTGACTATTTCACTCTAGTAGGCTTTATCTGATCGCAATCTTAGCTCAAAACAGTGCGCAGATGACAATATTGAGGCATAACTCAGATTACTTATGTTCATTTTGTGCAAGTATGACGCTTCACTGCACATAGGTTGGTTATGAAAGAGGTGATAAATGCATAATAGAACACTGATATTTACAGATTTAGATGGCACACTACTGGATCATCATAACTATCAAACTAAGGCTGCAGACAGCACTATCGCTCTGCTTAAAGCTAACAACATTCCTATTATTCCCAATACCAGCAAAACCTGCGATGAACTGTTACTGATTCGTAAAGCGTTACAATTTGATACGCCTTTTATTAGTGAAAACGGGGCTGCCGTTTACATACCTGTCGACTATTTTAAAACACAGCCCGAAGGCACTACTCTGCAGGGTGGTTTCTGGGTTAAATCATTTTCTCAGGAAAAAGATTTCTGGTTGTCTCTATTAACCCAACAGGCAAAACAGTTTAGCGCGGATTTTTGTGGCTTTTCGCAAATGAACGTTGCACAACTGGCAGATTTAACCGGATTGAGTTTAGCCGATGCGGAGTTAGCGAAGCGGCGTCAATACGGAGAGCCTGTTAACTGGTTAGGCTCAGAGCAGAGCAAGTCTGACTTTATCAAACATATGCATAGTTTAGGTGCTAATGTCCTTGAAGGTGGACGTTTTTTACATATCAGTGGAAATTGCGACAAAGGACAGGCACAAACTTGGCTAGCACAGCAATATAAAATTAATCACCCGGACTTTACCTTTACGACTATTGCCCTTGGCGATAGCCACAATGATATTGCCATGTTGGAAGCCGCTGATATTGCCGTTCTGGTTCGCTCTCCTGCGCATGATTTTCCAGCCTTACAAAAACAAACAGCTACTTATAAGAGCCGCGAATATGGGCCGGCAGGCTGGGCAGAATGTTTACAGAAAATAATTTTTAAATAATATTAAGGAACTCTGATTATGGCTGATTTTTATCAAAACGGTATTGTTACGACAATGCATCACTTATCGCAACGAAGTAATGAGGATCTTGAAGCAGAATTACAGAGGTTTTCAAAGAAAAGGCCGATGGGACTGATACTGCCTTCTTTATATTCTGAGTTAGAGGGGGAGGCATTACCCGCTATCATTAAGCATTTAAGCCAGACTAAATATTTATCTGAAATTGTGATCGGGCTGGATAGGGCGGATGAAACACAGTACCGGCAAGCCCTGACGTTTTTTAATAAATTACCGCAGCAGCACAGCGTATTATGGAATGACGGTCCGCGCTTACAAGCATTAGATGCAAAATTACAGAAATTGGGCGTGGCTCCGAAAGAGTTAGGAAAAGGACGCAATGTCTGGTACTGCATGGGCTATACATTGGCAACCGGCAGAACTGAGTCCGTGGCATTACACGACTGTGATATTTTAACTTACGACAGAAGCCTGCTCGCCCGATTACTCTATCCTGTTGCCAATCCGCAATTCAATTATGAATTTTGTAAAGGCTATTATTCGCGCGTCGCAGACGGGAAAATGAACGGGCGTGTTTCCAGATTGCTGGTCACCCCTTTGATTAAAGCGCTTAAAAAAACAGTCGGGCACCACGAATATCTGGAGTTTATTGATAGTTTCCTCTACCCGCTTGCCGGTGAGTTTTCCTTCCGCCGTGATGTGCTTAACGATCTGCGTATTCCCAGTGACTGGGGATTAGAAATCGGTGTACTCTCTGAAATGCACCGTAATTACGCCAGTAACAGGGTCTGTCAGGTCGATATAGCCACGACTTATGATCACAAACATCAGGATCTGTCGTTGGGTAATAGTGAAGGCGGATTATCAAAAATGTCTATTGATATCACCAAAGCCTTTTTCCGTAAATTGGCAACCCAGGGGGAAATTTTTAGCGCCGAAAATATCCGTACACTAAAAGCCGCGTATTATCGCATCGCCTTAGATTATGTCGATATGTACCATAATGATGCGGCCATGAACGGTTTAATGGTCGATATACATAACGAAGAGACTGCCGTGGAGATGTTCTCTGAGAATATTATGACCGCAGGACAGCACTTCCTGGATAATCCGATGGATACACCTTTTATTCCTTCATGGAACAGGGTGATCAGTGCCATGCCTGATGTGTTAGAGCAACTCAAAGAAGCCGTGGAGTTAGATCAACTCGAATTCAGTAAAGATTAATCAATAAAAAAGGGGTTTTATGTCTGATTCAAAGCGTACATCTAAAAAACTGGAAAATTTGCGAAACATCTTAAATCAACAGCTGACCAGTATCTATCAGGATGTTGATTTAGCAATTACTTTTGATGAATTAAGTGACAAGCTAATCTCTTTGATGCGTCTGGAACAGACATGCTATCACCCCATTGCGGGGCAGAATAAGTGGTCAGAGGAGGATGTTATTCTGATCACTTATGCTGATAGTCTGCTTGAAACGGATAAAAAGCCGTTACTGACCTTGCAGCACTTTATTGATAACTACCTGGGTGAAAGCATTAATAGTGTGCATATATTGCCTTTTTTCCCCTATAGCTCAGACGATGGTTTTTCAGTCATTGATTACTCCAGCGTCAATGAGTCATTCGGTGACTGGGGACATATTCAGGCTATTGCCAGGGATAGGCGTTTGATGGCGGATCTGGTGATCAACCATTGTTCCAGTCGCAGTGCCTGGTTTGAAAACTTTATTAAAGGTGAAGGGGTTGGCCATGATTATTTTTATACGGCACATCCTGTTGATGACCTTTCCAAGGTAGTTAGACCGCGCACCTCGGCGTTATTGAGAGAGACGGAAACAGGTAACGGCTTACAGTATGTTTGGTGTACTTTTAGCCATGATCAGGTGGATTTTGATTTCCGAAACCCGGCGGTATTAGAGGCCTTTGTCACTATTATTCGTCTGTACCTGGATATGGGAGTAAGAATTTTCCGTTTAGATGCGGTGGCGTTTTTATGGAAAATAATAGGCAGTGAATGTATTAACCTGCCGGAAACGCATACTGTTATTCGTTTATTGAGAACCTTAATTGAACATGCGCAGCCGGATGCCATTATTATTACTGAAACTAATATCCCCAATATTCAAAACTTAACCTATTTTGGTAATGCCAATGAAGCGCATGCCATCTATAACTTTTCATTACCGCCGTTATTAGTTAATACCCTTGTCACCGGTGATGGCTCGCATCTTAAGCGCTGGATGATGAGTATGCCGCCTGCGCAAAACGGCACCTGTTATTTTAACTTTATCGCTTCTCATGACGGCATAGGTTTGCGCCCGGCGGAGGGATTATTAACAGATCAGGAGTTAAACACCTTAGCCGTTACCATGGAGAGTTTCGGCGGGAAAACCTCCTGGCGGACCGCCGATAATGGTCAGCAGAAGCCCTATGAAATCAATATCGCCTTATATGATGCATTGCAGGGGACCATTGAGGGCGAGGATAAATTCGGGTTGGAGCGCTTTATTTGTGCCCACGCTATTATGCTGGGTATGGAAGGGATACCGGGGATATATATCCATAGTCTGTTGGGAACCAGAAACGACTATGAGAAAGTGGAAAATACTCAGCATAACCGGGCGATTAACCGTCACCGTTGGGATTATGACCTGTTACAGGAAAAGCTGGTAGAGGATGACTGTCACCATAGAATCGTTTTATCAACCCTGAAAAATCTTATTAATATTCGCACAAAACAAAAGGCGTTTCACCCTAATGCAACTCAGTTTACCTTGCATTTAAGCGAACAACTGTTTGGTTTCTGGCGACAAAGTCAGGACAGGGCACAAAGCGTTTTTTGTATCAGTAATATCAGCAAAGAGATTGCAGAGCTGCCCTTAAGTGAACTGAATCTGATTACGACTGAGAGCTGGTATGAGTTGATTAGCGGCGAAGCAATGCCGACGTCACTCGAGCCTATCAAGTTACGCCCTTACCAGACGCTATGGATAACTAATATCATTTGAATTTTTTGAAGCAATGGCGAAAAGGGATAAACCATTTTGCCAGCGCTTATCATCCTGCGCTATACCCGAGGCTTTCGCAGCCTGGATGAGCGCGGTATTAGCCGTCAAACAGATCATTATCACCGGGGCCTCGGCTTGAGCCGAGCAAAATTGACTAAGAAAACCAATAGCAAATAACAATGCGCGATATCTAAAATAGGTGGCTTGAAAAAGGATGCGTGGCACGGAGTAGTCGTTCAATTCACTTCCACTGTAATATAATAGCGAAGCAGCGCTTTACTTGCATAAAAGGGATAGGCATGTAAAAGTGATATTAACTGAGCGTTATATTTCAACAGAGGGAGTTTTATGCATGAAGTTTCTGATTTTTTTAGGCAGTGTTCGTGAGAGTACTCCGCCTAAACCTGCTCGCCTTGGTCTGCGGGTAGCGAAAGCCTGTCTTGAATGTTTAAGTAGTCGATATAACGGGCATCAGGTGGAGTTGGTCGATGCGCTGGATTATCCGCTGGAGAGGGTTTTTAAACCGCACTTTGCTTATGCGAAAAGTAAGGCGCCAGCGGCGCTCAATGAGCTGGCGAAGAAAATAGAATCTGCCGATGCATTTATCATGATCAGTCCCGAATACAATCATTCCATGAGTCCTGCCTTGACTAATTTGCTCAATCACTTCGGCAGTTCTCTGTTTTCCTACAAGCCCAGTGTCATCGTTACCTACTCTGCAGGCCAATGGGGCGGGATGCGTGCCGCCGTTGGAATGCGCACCTTTCTTTCAGAGCTGGGCTGCCTGCCTGTTTCTGCAATGATTCATGTGCCTAAAGCACAAGAAGTTTTTGCTGCGGATGGCTCAGCGCAAGCAGCAGAGGAGCAGGCATCCTGGTTTGATTATTTTGCCCGAGCGTTCAATCAGCTGCTTTGGTGGGCGCAGGCCGCAAGGGAGCATAGGGCTGAGGTTGACCCGCAGAAAATGATCCGCCATTTCAAAAAAGACCCTTCCGAGCGTAATGCTCCTTAGCTTGTTAGGAGTTTATCAAGTATGAAACCAATACTGCTTATGCCCTTACTGATTGTTAGCCTGCTCGCGAATGCCCAAGGACTAGCGGGGCTCTCTGATATAGCCAGTTTAGAATGGAAGAATAGGGTTGTCCTCATTAACGCGCCGCAAAACGCGGATAAAACCCTCATTCTTCTTAAAAAACAGGCTGCTGCAATTGCTGAACGGGACATAATCTGGTTCATAACCCAAGAGGATATGGCGCTAAGCAACTACTCAGGCGAGTTATCGCAGGCATTTTTAAGTAATAC
>JBFGZH010000131.1:0-7002 GCA_041586895.1 Psychromonas sp.
CCCCCAATAGGCGCGCCTTAAAATGGTCAACTATAATATCCATGCCATTAACCCGGGCGTCCAGCTGCAGAGCCTGAATCGGTATGCCGATAAACAGGTTGGCAATCTTCAGCTGCTGCTTATCACGCAGTATAATCAGCTGTTGCTCTGCAAAGCGATAATCTATGTCGCTAGTGAATGTTACGCCATCAAATAGCAGCTTATCATTGCTGCCGGCAATATCTTGGCCGTTTATAACACCTTTAAGACTAGCCGCTTTTTTAGTGAAATCATAATCCGCAGAGAGTTGCAGATTAATATCACCGGCTTGTATCTCAAGCAGCTGCCAATCCGGCAAGTACTGACGCAGCGCCGCCGCCAAAGTCTGCGCAGCTAAGGGAGTATTGGCCATATTCACTTGCAGTTTCCTGTTCGCATACCGCAGCTTCCCTTTAAGATCCTGATTTAATAAGGAAAGGTTCCAGGAAGCCGCTATATCATCGGGTCTCCCCTGCGCCTGCACAGCGGCAAATAAGGCGGGAAGTTTTTGCTTAGCAACACGCAGACGCTGACCGCGCTTCTCTGTGGGTTTGCTCAATAAGACACTGCGCCCGACGCGTAACTGCAGGGGTAAAGATGCAATAGTCAGCGGGGAAAGGTTAATAACGGCCGGTTTGGCTAACTTAAGCTGAATATTCGTGGTTTGCCAATCCTGCTGCGCGGATATATTGTGGCTGACATTTTTTAAATTAAAGCGTATTTCCTTGACATTTATCTGCTCCGTTAACAGCGCCACGGAGCCAGCTGTGCTTAATTCAAACTGCTCCGCCAGGCCGGGTACTTGCCCTTGTGAATTAAGCGTAAAGCTTCCTGCCTGCCAGTGCGACAGATCACTCTTATAGGCTATTGTTAATTCGCCAGTTAAGTCTTTCCTGAGTTTATTCGGCAGAGGGAAAAAATTTTCCAGTTCCTGCACAGCAAGACTAGCATCGAGGCTTAACCTTTGCTTTAACAGGTCGATTTTTAAGTCTAAAGCCACTTGTGGTGCAGAGAGATGAAAAACAACAGAGTCTGCTGTTTTTGTGCCTGTGGCATTAAAGATGATTTCTTTACCGCTCAGCGAGGAGTACAGTTTTAACGCTTGGATACGAAGCTTTGTTTCCGGAAAAACGCGTAACTGCGTCAATAGCGCTTCAATTTGTGCAGCAATCTTATCTTTACCTGCAGATAAAGAGGGGGATGCCTGCCTGGCGGCGCTTTCTACCTGAGCTGCCTTGCAGTGTAAATCCCAATCAACAGCAGCAATATCAATATCGAAACTATCGCCCTCTTTGCGCAGTTGCATATTGACTATTTTATTTTGCGGGCAATTTAGATCAGGCTGAAACAGCTGCAGATTCGCCGTTAAAAAAGGCAGCCAGGTTAAGAATGGCTTTTCTAGCGCTTGAGCAGAAACAAGCGGGGCACTGAAAAGTATGGCTGCAAAACTGAAAAAACAGAAATATCTGCAGCCGGGCAAGCAGTTACTTCGCCCACTCAATAATGCCGTCAATTTCTTTACCGTCATCACTGACCACCAGCCACTTAATATGTTTTTCACGCATGATTTCTTCGGCTTCGGTCAAACGGCTAGCTGCAGAAATAAAGCAGGGTGATGCATTCATCAGTTGTTCCGCAGTGCAGTCATTGACGCTTTTACCTGAAATTAAAAAGCGGCGCACATCACCATCGGTGATCACCCCCTGCAACTGCTTATCTTTCATTACCAAAGCAAGTCCGGTACGCGTTTCGGTCATCACCATTAACGCATCGGTCAATGAAGTGCCCAACTGCACAAAGGGCAGATTGTCGCTGCGCATCTCATCTCTGACAAAAGTCAATAAACGTTTACCCAGGCTACCTCCTGGATGAAAACGGGCAAAATCCATCGGGCTGAAATCATTTTCCAGACATAACGTGGATGCCAGTGCATCACCAATGGCCAAAGTCAGTGTGGTTGATGTTGTCGGTGCCAAATTGTTCGGACAGGTTTCTTTTTCAACGCTGGCATCTAACACTACATCGGAATTTTTGGCCAGAGTGGAATTGACGCCGCCGGTAATGGCAATGATTTTATTACCGGAATGCTGAATAGAAGGAATAATCTTAAGCAGCTCATCCGTTTCCCCGCTGTAGGAGATAAGCAGCAGCAGATCATCCGCCGTGATCATCCCTAAATCGCCATGAAAGGCTTCTCCGGGGTGCATAAAAAAGGAAGGGGTACCCAGCGATGCCAGGGTTGCGGAAATCTTTTTACCTATATGCCCCGATTTTCCCATACCACAGATAATGACTCGCCCCTTACAGTTTTTCATCAAGCTTAAAGCGGCCAGATACTCATCGCCAAGGCGCTCACTATGCGCAGATAAAGCGGCTCTTTGTACCTCAAAGACAGTACGAATTTCTTTAATTAATTGCTCGTTAGATAACGAAAACTGGGTCATAAAAGATCCTTAAAACGATGCTGGATGGGCTTTTGCTAGTGGGATTTTTTCAAAAAGAAGGATTGGTCGGTATGAAAGGATTTGAACCTTCGACCCCTGCTCCCCCAGAGCAGTGCGCTACCAAGCTGCGCTACATACCGATTAGTTTTTAAGTCTAATAATTTATCCGTAAGATGCAACAGAAAGTTAATAAAAATACTGAAAAAATACCCGCCGTAGCGGGTATTTAAAAAATGTAGCGCAAATCTTAAACAGAAAGACAGTCAAACTCAACCAGGGTATCAACATCGGCATCATAATCAACGCCGTCAACACCAAAGCCGAACAAGCGTAGAAACTCGTCTTTATATTCATGGTAATCCGTTAAATCAAACAGATTTTCAGTGGTGATTGTCGGCCACAGCTCTTTACAAGCCTGCTGCACATCATCACGTAACTCCCAGTCATCAAGGCGCAGGCGACGCGCTTCATCGGTTGTTGGCGCACTGCCATCACCTTTATAGAGTTGAGAGGAAAACAGGCGGTAAATCTGCTCCATACAGCCTTCATGCAGCCCTTTTTCTTTCATGATTTTAAATACCATAGAAATATATAAAGGCATAACCGGAATTGCCGAACTCGCCTGGGTGACCACACTTTTCAGCACGGACACATAAGCTTCACCATTAAGTGGTGCAAGTTGCTCCTGAATCGCAGTCGAGGCACGATCTAAGTCAACCTTTGCCTTACCTAAGGCGCCATCCCAGTAAATAGGCCAGGTCAGCTCTGTACCTATATAGGAGTAAGCCACCGTTTTAACGCCTTCTGCTAGAACGTCTGCTTCAGCTAATGCGTTTAACCAAAGCTCCCAGTCTTGTCCGCCCATAACAGTAACCGTATTGGCCACTTCCTCTTCCGTTGCCGGCTCCACTGAGGCTTCAATAATGCAGTCTTTGTTGGTGTCGATGGCCGTTGAGACATAGGTCTCACCGATAGGTTTCAGACATGAACGCACCACTTCACCCGTATCAGGCAGTTTACGCACAGGTGCTGCCACTGAATAAATAACCGCATCAATTTTACCCAGATCTTCTTTGATCAGTTCAATCACTTTGGCTTTAGTTTCATTGGCAAAGGCATCGCCATTAATGCTTTTTGCATACAGGCCATCGGCTTTTGCCTGCTTTTCAAATGCCGCACTGTTGTACCAGCCCGCAGAGCCGGGCTTACGCTCAGTAGCTGGTTTTTCAAAAAACACACCTATTGTTGCTGCATCTGAGCCGTATGCGGCGGCAATACGTGATGACATTCCGTAACCGGCAGAAGAGCCAATCACTAATACACGCTTCGGGCCATTTTCAATACGCCCCTGCTTTTTAGTGTATTCAATTTGTGCTTGAATATTCTTTTCACAGCCCACAGGGTGAGTTGTTGTACAAATAAAACCACGAATTTTGGGTTTGATGATCATAATTTAAGCTCTTCTCTATTAGTTGCAAATCAGTTAGTTAAAATTAGTCGCTAATATACACTGTTTTTTTAGTTGCTCAAAATAGCGCTGCGTATCGGTTGGCTTATTAGAATAAGCCTAACTATATTGCTTTTCATTGGCCATTAAGGCTTCAATTTCATTAATACTTTTAGGCACGTCGGCCGTCAGAACTTCTGCGCCGGACTCGGTCACCAGCACATCATCTTCAATACGGATGCCAATTTTCTTCCAGACATCAGCAACATCGGCATCACTGCTGATATAGACACCAGGTTCAATTGTCACGACCATACCCGCTTCAAGTAGACGCGGATTTTCGGGCGTACCGTAATCGCCGGCATCATGCACATCCAGACCTAAATAATGGCCAATACCATGCATATAAAAGTCTTTATAGGCTTCATTTTCAATCAGAGTATTCCTGTCGCCCTGGAGAATTTCCAGTTCCAGCAAGCCATCAACCAACTGCTCAATCGCATTTTTATTGATATCAAGCATCGCCACTCCCGGCTTAACCTGGCTAATGGCACTGATTTGAATATTCAAGACTAACTGGTATAACTTTGCCTGATGTTCAGAAAACACGCCATTAACCGGAAAGGTACGGGTAATATCACCGGCATAGCCCTGGTATTCAGCACCCGCATCAATCAGCACCAGATCCCCCTCCTGCAACTGACGGTCATTGTTGGTGTAATGCAGAATGCAGGCATTTTCGCCCCCTGCGACAATACTGTTATAAGCAATATCGCGTGTTCCCTGCAGGGCAAATTCATACTCGACCTCAGCCTGCAGTTGATATTCCCACATTCCCGCATGGCATTTCTGCATCGCACGAATATGTCCCGCCGCGGAAATTTCTGCAGCGGCAGATAATAGGGCAATTTCCACGGGTGATTTGATTAAACGCATTTCATGCACAATCGGCAGGCTATCAATAAAGATTGAGGGGGCAACCTTACCTTTACGTTTCTGCGCACGTAACTCGTTTACAGCGCTCTTCAGTGCTTTATCCAGGCTGTCATCCTGAAAAACAGGAAAATACAGTGTGGTTAAACCATTCAGCAACTTGGGAAGATAGGAGGGCAGCTCTTCAATCGGATACGCATCATCAAAACCCAGCTCACGAACCGCACCACTTTGCCCCATTCGATAGCCATGCCAGATTTCCATGCTTTTATCTTTTGCGCGGTTAAATAACAGCGCTTTTTCAGCGTCTGCCGTTTTGATCAACAGCAGACAAGCATTCGGCTCTGCAAAGCCCGACAAATAGTAGAAATCACTGTCTTGTCGAAACAGGTATTCGGCATCATTGTTACGTATCTTTTCCTGCGCAGCAGAAAAAACAGCCATGCTGTTATTATCCATCTGTTCAAAAAAGCGCGCTCTACGGTTTTGAAATTCATTCATGCACTCTTCCCTTTTTAATGAAGCGTTTTTGAAACCGGCGTAGCCGTCTTACGGGAGAAGGTATTAAAGCAAAGCATCGCCCCGACACGCAAATACTCAACAATTTCAGCAAAGGCGATTTCAGACTCTTCATCTTCCTGCTCGAAATCAAGCGACACCTGAGAAATATCGCGAATATCACGGATCAATTCCTGAATTTCAGACGGCGCCTGATTTAATCCCTGCTGCACCATACCAAAACCCACCAAAAAGCCCTGCGCCCATTGCGCCATCGCCTCTGCACGCTCATCCAGCGGCACCTCATCATCCGGCAGTAACAACTTAAAGCCCAATCCATCATCGGTGATCTGGTTAACAACCTGGCCGTAAAGAGACTCGACCAGCTGTTTAACATTATGCGGCAGCCCCATTCCTTCATTCACGACATCATTAAAGTGAGCCTGCCAACTTTGGTCATCAAGCTTAACACCACCACAAACAAGTCCGGATAATACGCCGTGCGTTTCTGAAGCATTGGTATATAACTCAGCGGCCTCAAGTGCTTGTGTAATTTTTTCAAAACTTGGTAATAGCTCTTTACTCATTTTATGACTCTTTATATTGACGATTAATTAAATATACCCGTTGCCAGTCGAAGTGCAAAAATCAAAACCTTATCGCCACAAAAAGGCCCAGCAGACCCTCAAGCAGGACGAATTAGAAGCTTTTTACTGTTCCTGATATCACTTATTAAGCGGCTGATTTTGCCTCTTGAGACAGAGCGGATATATGCCATTCTAACACCCGCCAGATCTTGCTACCAGTAAGTACTTGAAACTTGATCTCTAGATAGCTATAGTTCTTAGATTATTTCCCTTTTTTTGAGCTTGCTAACATTTTTTGAGCGCTCATTTTATCTTTTATTGTATGGATTAATTATGGCAAATGTTGAGATCTCGATTCTAGGACACCAATATAAAATAGCCTGTCCAGATGGTGAAGAGCAAACTCTACAAAATACGGTTGAGCAATTTAACAATAAGTTAAAAAGTATCAAAAACAACAGCCGTACGCTGCGTAATGAACAACTGATAGTCATGGCAGCCTTAAACTTCTGTCATGAGCTGAATGTAGAAAAAACTAAAAACAAAAAACATGCAGAACAACTTAATGAGCGCATTACCAGTCTGCAAAAATCAATTGAAAGTGCTTTACAGCCAAATTACAAGTAACAATTCTCAAACAAAAGCTTTCTATTTTTTAAGCGTTTAAAGCGACAATTACGCCAATACTCAAAACAGATCAAAAATAACGATAAAATTGCTTTGCAAACGCAAATTATCTGACGTACAGTATTATTAACCCTCGGGTATTCGCTGATCTTGACTACGTCCCTGAGCCGATAAGCTTTACCCTGGTGACTTGGTTCAAGTGCTATTGTGCAAGCTCGGCTCGTATCGAGAAGCCTACGGCATTTGCTGAGACACCGACTTTGACCTTCGGGTTCAAGGTCAACAGTCAATAACGGTACCCTTGGGTTACTTTTTCACAATAAAGACACCGTCAACTATGGACCTTCGCGTTACTCACTTCTACAGTCGATAACCTTACCCTTGGTTACTTTTTCACAACAAAGACACCGTCAACTATAGACCTTCGCGTTACCCACTCCCACAGTCG
>JBFGZH010000132.1:0-7001 GCA_041586895.1 Psychromonas sp.
CAAAATCGCTTTGCAGCCGTGCGGCAATTACAGCATAGATTTGGCGGCGTGGTGATTTTAAAAGGCGCGGGCACGCTAATTTGTGATGATCAGGGAATATATGTGGCCAATGTCGGCAATCCGGGGATGGCAAGTGGTGGCATGGGCGATGTGCTTTCTGGTATTATAGGCGGTTTATTAGCACAGGGTTTAAATTTGTCGCAGGCGGCAATGCTGGCCGTGTGTATTCATGGGCTGGCTGCTGATTTGGCCGCTGAAGATGATGAGCGCGGCTTATTAGCCAGTGATCTGTTCCCTTATATCAGGAAATTAGTAAATCCATAATGTTTGATTTATTTAAAGAAAAGTTAGCTGCTGCTGAGCAGACGGTCGCTTTTGGTAAGCGTTTAAGTGATGCTTGTGATGAGCCTGTCTGTATCTATCTGCATGGCGATTTAGGTGCGGGTAAAACCACCCTGACCCGGGGTTTTATTCAAGGTTTGGGGCATAAGGGTAATGTGAAAAGTCCGACTTATACCCTGGTTGAGCCCTATGAGCTGGATAACTGGCAGGTTTATCACTTTGACCTGTATCGTCTCGGCGACCCTGAAGAGCTTGAATTTATGGGCATTCGTGATTACTTTACTGCGCATAGCCACTGCCTGGTGGAATGGCCGGAGCGTGGTGAAGGCGTTTTGCCGCCAGCGGATATTGATTTAACACTTTCCTATGTCGAGCAGCAGCGTATGGTCGTGCTTAAGGCCAATACAGAGTTGGGCATGCGAATTTTAAAGCGATTATGAAATTAAGCACGCGACTTTTTATTACCCGTTTTTTGTTTTTGCTTACTTTAAGTGCGGCAGGCTTCTCGGCAGCTGCCGGTTCCGCACCAGCGAATCAACTGGAAGGCGTGAGATCCTGGCCCTCACCGGATAGTACGCGTGTCGTCTTGGATCTGTCCGGCAAGCCCGATTATAAAATCCATTATTTAAAGCACCCGCATCGCCTATTGATTGATTTGCGCTCGACCGTCAGTAAGGTGAATTTAAGTAAAATAAAAAATAACGGGCCTCTGCTGCAAGGCCTGCGTGAAAGTGCCAGCGGTCAATCAGGCACTTATCGGCTGGTGCTGGATTTAAACCATGCCAGCCGCGCGGAAGTGTTTTTGCTGCCGCCGGAAAAACCCTACGGCCACCGGTTAGTGCTGGATCTGCCGCATACCCGGATAACCGGCAAAGCGACTGCTGTTGCCCAAAAGGCCAGCGTTGCCGGGCGGGATATTATTATTGCCATTGATGCCGGACACGGCGGCGAAGATCCCGGTGCGCTGGGCAAATACACCTATGAGAAAAACGTTACCCTGGAAATCGCCAAGCGTCTGCAGAAAAGAATTAATCGCCAGAAAGGCATGACTGCCTTTTTAATTCGCTCGGGTGATTATTTTGTCGATTTGAATAAACGCTCAGCCATCGCGCGCAACAAAAAGGCGGATTTTCTGGTCTCCATTCATGCCGATGGCTTTACCTCCAGTAAACCTCGCGGAGCGTCGGTCTGGGTGCTGTCCAACCGCCGGGCGACCACAGAGCTGGGACGCTGGATAGAAAAGCATGAAGCGCATTCGCAGTTATTAGGCGGTGCCGGCGAATTGATTCAAGACTCAAGCAGTGTGCCATTTTTAACGGAAATGTTTCTAGATATGTCGATGGGCAATGCCATGGATGTCGGCTATCATGTCGGCGATCTGGTGGTTCAGGAATTAAAACAAGTTACTAAACTGCACAAGCAAAAGCCTGTCCATGCCAGTCTGGCGGTCTTGAAATCCCCGGATATTCCCTCGATTCTGGTGGAAGCGGGCTTTATTACCAACCGCACGGAAGAAAAACTGCTCAATCAGGCAAGTCATCAGGAAAAAATTGCCAATGCGGTATTTACAGGGATCTATAAGCACTTTGTTGATGCGCCTCCGCAGAACACTTTATTTGCTCAGCGCAAGCGGGCGATTCAACATACGGTACGCAGTGGCGAGTCCCTGTCCGCGTTAGCCGCACGTTATAGCGTCTCGCTTGAGGAGCTGCGCGCCTATAATAATCTGCAGGCCAATACACTGCGCATTGGTCAGGTGCTCAAAGTGCCGCCCAATTATCAGTTGGCGGTGCAGAGTGAGCCTGTGGTAAAGCTGCTGGCTAAAACGCCACAAGCGCGTATTCATAAGGTTGAAAAAGGTGAGTCGTTATCTGTGATTGCCCAGCGCTACGGCAAAACCACTCAAGAGCTGCAGGCATACAATAAGTTGCGCTCCACAGTACTGGCGGTGGGACAGAGCATAAAAATACCCGGAGAGACAACAAGCTCAACAGTACAGCTTGCCGCCAAGCCGCTTATTCATAGCGTCAGCCGTGGCGAATCCTTATCGGTGATTGCGCAGCGCTACGGGACAACGACGAGTGAATTAAAAGCTTATAATAAGCTGCGCTCGACCTCACTGGCGGTGGGCCAGAAGCTTAATATTCCGGGCAATACGGTTGCGCCTGTGCAACCGGCGCCCGTTGCTGTCAAACCTGCTGAGCCAGTGCTGCATGAGGTGCAACGAGGCGAGCCGTTATCGGTGATTGCGCAGCGCTACGGGACAACGACCAGTGAATTAAAAGCTTATAATAAGCTGCGCTCCACCTCACTGGCGGTGGGCCAGAAGCTTAATATTCCGGGTGATAGGGTTGCGCCTGTGCAACCGGCGGCCGTTGCTGTCAAGCCTGTTGAGCCGCTGCTGCATGAGGTGCAACGAGGCGAATCCTTATCGGTGATCGCGCAGCGCTACGGGACAACGACCCATGAATTAAAAGCTTACAATAAGCTGCGCTCGACCTCACTGGCGGTGGGACAGGAGCTTAATATTCCGGGTGATACGCTTGCGCCTGTGCAACCGGCGCCTGTTGCTTTCAAACCTGCTGAGCCGCTGCTGCATGAGGTGCAACGGGGCGAGTCGTTATCGGTGATTGCGCAGCGCTACGGGACAACGACCCATGAATTAAAAGCTTATAATAAGCTGCGCTCCACCTCACTGGCGGTGGGCCAGAAGCTTAATATTCCGGGTAATACTGTGGCTGCTGTGCCATCGGAGCCCGTTGCTGTCAAACCTGCTGAGTCGGTGCTACATGAGGTGCAACGGGGCGAGTCGTTATCGGTGATTGCCCAGCGCTACGGCACAACCACCAAGGAGCTGCAGACTTACAATAAGCTGCGTTCAACTGCTCTGCGGGTCGGACAAAAGCTGACCATACCCGGCGAGGCGACCAGCACAGTAGTGCAGCTTGCCGCTGTTAAGCCGCTTATCCATAGCGTCAGCCGTGGTGAATCCTTATCGGTGATTGCGCAGCGCTACGGGACAACGACCAATGAATTAAAAGCTTATAATAAGCTGCGCTCTACTTCACTGGCGGTGGGGCAGAAGCTTAATATTCCGGGCAATACACTTGCGCCTGTGCCATCGGCGCCCGTTGCTTTGCAACCTGCTGAGCCCGTGCTGCATAAGGTTAAAAGCGGCGAGTCGTTATCGGTGATCGCCCAGCGCTACGGTATAACCACTAAGGCGTTACAAGCTTACAATAAGCTGAGCTCCACTTCTTTGCTGGTGGGACAGCAACTCAGCATCCCTGATGCTGATTATCGAGCTCCTGAACAGCGAGTAGAAATTCAACCTGTCGTCCATAAAGTGGCGCGCGGTGAATCCTTATCCGTGATTGCCAGTCGCTACGGGACAACGGTCTCGGCATTGAAAAAATATAATCAACTGGCTTCTAGCTCGCTGAGGGTCGGGCAAAAAATTACAATACCCGCTGCTCTTGCGCAGTTTACCAAACATAAGGTCCGCAGTGGCGAATCACTTTCGGTGATTGCCAGCCGTTACGGCACCACAACCAACGCACTTAAAAGCGTGAATAAATTAAGCTCCAACTCATTGATGGTTGGGCAAGTATTAACCATCCCCGTCACTTAATTCTTTTTGGATCACCTTAGCTAATGCCTATTCAAATATTACCTGCTCGGCTTGCCAATCAGATAGCGGCCGGCGAAGTCGTGGAGCGTCCCGCCTCGGTGGTGAAGGAGCTCATTGAAAACAGTCTCGATGCCGGGGCAAGCCGTATTGAAATTGATATTGAGAAGGGCGGTGCGAAATGTATTCGTATTAAAGATAACGGCAAGGGGGTGAGTAAAGACCAACTTAAGCTAGCGCTAAGCCGTCATGCAACGAGTAAAATCAGCCATTTAGATGATTTAGAAGCGATTGTCAGTTTAGGTTTTCGTGGCGAAGCGCTGGCCAGTGTCAGTTCGGTATCGCGTCTTACTTTTACTTCTAAACCCGCCGATCAGGAGCAGGCATGGCAGGCGATGGCTGAAGGGCGTGATATGCAGGTCAATATACAGCCGGCCGCTCATCCGCAGGGAACAACGGTCGAGGTGCTAGATCTGTTTTTTAATACTCCGGCGCGGCGCCGCTTTCTGAAAACAGAAAAAACCGAGTTTCAGCATATTGATGAGCTGATTCGCCGTATTGCATTAAGCTGTTTCGGGATCTCTTTTGTTTTAAAGCATAACGGTAAAATAATTCGTCAATATCGAGCCGCCCAGACGCAAAGCCAGCAGGAGAAACGCCTTGCTGCAATCTGCAGTGACAGCTTTGTGAAAAGTGCGCTGCATTTTCAAAGCAGTGATAATGACCTGAAAATATCGGGCTGGATATCCGAGCCGTTATCCCCGCGCAGTGCGCCGGATGTGCAGTATTGTTATATTAACGGACGGATGATCCGTGATAAATTAATTAATCATGCCATTAAACAGGTGTACACGGCTGCGCTGCCGGAAGGAATGTTTCCCGGCTATGTGATTTATATTGAATGTCCTCCTGAACAGGTCGATGTGAATGTCCACCCTGCCAAGCATGAAGTGCGCTTTCATCAGGCGCGTTGGGTGCATGACTTTATCGTCACTGCGTTAAGTGAAGCATTACAGCAGGTGCCTGTCGGCGCTGAGCCCGATGACAAGGCGATTCCGCAGGTTGCTGAGCACGCTTATCAGCCACCTAAGATGGCAACAGCAAGCGCCGGTCCTGAGCAGGCTGTGCGCAGAACCGCCTCTTCCGGCGGCTACAGCGGCGGCTATTCCAAGCCGAGTATTGATAGCAAACAGATTAATGCCTACTGTGATTTTGTCAGTGAAGCGCAGCGGCCGGTAACAGTCGAGCAACACAGACCACAGGATCATGCGCAATTCGGGCAGATTGTCAGTTTAATTAACGCTGACTATGCGCTGCTTAAATTACATGCCGGGCAGCAGTTGCTTAACTGCCAGTCACCGCTATTAGTTTTATCCTTAAATAGAGCCGATGCCCTGCTTAAGCAGACTCAGCTCTTTGAGGCATGGGAGAATGGCGAGGTTATTGCACAACCGCTGTTATTGCCGGTGCGCATGCAGCTCGACAGCGCTTTGCTGCAGTGCTGCCAGGATTTTCAGGTGCTTTTTCAACGCTTAGGCTTTGCTTTTAAAATACAGGGCAATAAACTGATCATCAGCAAAGTACCGCCTTTACTGCGGCAGGCTCCGCTGGCGAAGATCTTTCCGGCGCTGCTCGAGCATCTTTGCCTGACAGAACAAGAGATGAATGAGACTCAAGTGAATGAGTTTTGTGCTTTTCTAGTGGCGACCTTAGAGCAGAATCTGCTGGAGAAAAAAAGCTGGACTGAGCAAAGTGCGGCAACACTGCTGGATTCACTGGTCACTCTCTGTGCCGGACAGTTAACAGAGCAGCGAGCATTTCTTTTTAATGAACCCGATTTATCCTTATTAGTGCAAGGTTTTTCCGATGAGTAAATATCCCACCGCACTGTTTTTAATGGGGCCGACCGCTTCCGGAAAAACAGATCTGGCAATTAAATTAGCACAGCAGTGTCATTGTGAAATTATCAGCGTCGATTCCGCGCTGATCTATAAAGGCATGGATATTGGTACCGCAAAACCCAGCGTGGAAGAGCTGGCCAAAGCGCCGCATGCCTTAGTGGATATTCTTGACCCGCTGGCGTCCTATTCTGCCGGTGATTTCCGTACCGATGCGCTGCGCCTGATGAAAGAGATCTGCGCGCGCGGCAATACACCGTTATTGGTCGGCGGCACCATGCTCTATTACAAGGCATTAGTGGATGGCTTATCGCCGCTGCCGAGCGCGGATCCTGCGATTCGCGCTGAAATTGAACAGCAGGCCGCAGCGCAAGGCTGGCAGGCGATGCATGATCAGCTTAAAGAGATAGATCCGGTATCAGCGGCGCGTATTCATGTGAACGATCCGCAGCGTTTATCGCGGGCTATTGAAGTGTACCGCATTTCAGGAAAAAGTCTGACCGAGCTGACGGAAACGAAAAGTGAGCCTATTCCTTATAATATCAAACAGTTTGCCATAGCACCGCGTGAAAAGTCAGTACTGCATGAGCGTATCGAACGACGCTTTCATATGATGTTAAAAGCAGGTTTTGAGCAGGAAGTACGGGCCTTATACGAGCGCGGTGATCTGCATCTGGATCTGCCGTCCATGCGCTGTGTCGGCTACCGGCAGATGTGGGAATATTTGCAGGGCAGCATGGATTATGAGGAGATGGTGTTTCGTGGTATCGTGGCAACACGGCAGTTGGCGAAAAGACAAATGACCTGGCTGCGCGGCTGGGAAAATGTCACTTGGCTGGAAAGCGACGATCCGGACAACTTTAATCTGATCAAAGCAGCGTTATAAGACGCAGCCTGCTCATTTGTCTGCGACAAAGCTCTTTATTAAAAGTCGTGGGGCTGCGCGGCTGGAAAGATGTCACCTGGCTGGAAAGCGATGATCCGGAAAACTTTAATCTGATCAAAGCTGCGTTATAGGTTTGAGTGATGAGTGATGAGTAATGAGTGATGAGTGATGAGTGATGAGTGATGAGTGATGAGTAATGAGTAATGAGTAATGAGTAATGAGTGATGAGTGATGAGTGATTAAGTGA
>JBFGZH010000133.1:0-6997 GCA_041586895.1 Psychromonas sp.
ATAATATCCTTAAAGTCAAACAAGTTCTGCTCTTTCGCCAATTGCGCATAAAACACCACCTGAAATAAAAGATCCCCTAATTCACTTTTGAGCTCGGTAAAATCTTTTTTATCAATCGCATCGGCGACTTCATAAGCTTCTTCAATAGTATGAGCAACAATAGACTCAAAATTCTGTTTTTTGTCCCAGGGACAGCCACTTTCTGGATCCCGTAACTGCTGCATAATAGTTAATAGCTGCTCAATATTGGTTGATTTCATCTGCAAAATTCCGATTAAGTCATAAGATATAAACACAAGGATATAATAACTGACAGTAAATTTAACCACTAAGTTGACTAATATCGCCTTTAAACATTAGATTAATCTAAATTAGCTATACTTAAATAAAATGCGATATGGTAAGGATAAATTATGATTCATGCCCTTTTAAGTCCATTACTACGCTTAATTAGCTGTAGTTTATTACTGCTCTGTTTTCCGGCTTTATCCTCAAATCTGTTAACCGTCAAAAATACTCTTCAGGAGCAATGGGTGGTACTCGATGCCACCATTGAAGCCGTTGATCAGGCGACGCTCTCAGCACAAACCTCCGGGCGGGTTATTAAGGTCAATTTTGACAGCAATGATTATGTTGCCCAGGGCAGTATACTGCTGGAGATAACCAGTCAAGAACAAGGCGCGCAGTTGGCGGTTGCACAAGCAGAGGTGTTACGCACCGAGGCGCTATATAATGAGTCACGCTTAAGCTACCAGCGTTACCTGAAATTATTTCCGCAGGGGGCCATTGCGCAAAGTCAGTTAGATCAGGCCAAGGCAGCAGTGGACACCCACAGGCAATTAGTGCGCGCCGCGCAGGCAAATCTGCAACGTGCTCAGGAGTCCCTGGATTACACTATTATCAAGGCGCCCTATTCCGGTGTGGTCACGCAACGTTTTGTTGAAGTTGGAGAGACGATCAACCCGGGGACGCCGCTATTCTCCGGCATGTCATTAGAAAAGCTACGCGCAGTGACAGAAATTCCACAACGTTATCTGCAGGTACTCGATGATAATCCGGCATTTATTATTACCCTGGCGAACGGTAAACAGCTGCTGTCCGAGCAAGTCACGCTATTTCGTTATGCCGATCAGCAGTCACATGCTTTTAAGGTACGTATCGATCTGCCCAAAAGTGAGCAGTTGCTCCTGCCGGGCATGTGGGTTAAAGCACAATTTATCAGCGGCCAGCGACAAAGGATCAGCATTCCTCACAGCGCCGTATTAACCAATAACGAACTCCATGCTGTTTACCGTGACAAAGATGGCCAGGCACTATTAACACAAGTGCGTTTAGGTAATGAGCAGAATGGTGATGTAGAAATATTAGCCGGCCTGCAGGAGGGCGATCGAATCTATCTTGATGCCTATCAAAAGTTACAGATGCTGGAGTCTCACTAATGGACAAACCACTAAACCTTTCCGGCCGGATTGCACGTTACTTCCTCGGCTCGGCCATTACCCCGCTGCTTGCCGTGGCCGGCCTGTTATTAGGCTTGCTGGCGATTATGATAACCCCCAAGGAAGAAGAGCCGCAGATAGATGTCACCTTTGCCGATATCTATATTCCCTTTCCCGGCGCCTCGCCCCAGGAGGTGGAAAACCTGGTTACTATTCCAATGGAGCAGGTGATCTCCGAGATCAGCGGCATTGATACGACCTACTCCTTTTCACGAACCGACGGGGCGATGATTATTGTCGTCTTTAAAGTCGGTATCCAGCGCAATGATGCGATCGTCAAACTCTATAATCAGGTTTACAGCAATATCGACAAACTGCCGCAGCAGGCCGGTGTCGGGCAGCCACTGATTAAACCCAAAGCCATAGATGATCTGCCGATCTCATCGATCACTCTATGGTCAAAAGATAACAGCGTCAGCGCAGAGCAGTTAACCCGGGTCGCCCATGGCCTGGAAAGCGAACTAAAACGTATTCCCGGCACACGTGATATCTTTACCATTGGCAGCCACCCGCTGACGGTCAACATTCGCATCGATTCCAGTAAGATGAACAGTTTCGGGGTCAGTTATGATGCTATACAGCAGATTTTAGCCAGCAATAATGCCCGCTCCAGCAGCGTCTCTCTGGTGCAGAATAATCAGCAGATACAAGTACAAAGCGGACAATTCTTAAACAATATCTCGGAAATTAAACAGCTGATTGTGGCGCTAAACAATGGCTTCCCCGTCTATCTGCAGGATGTCGCTGAGGTGACATTGGCCGCCGATATTCCCAAACAAAACGTCTGGCATGGTGAGGGCGGCAAGCTATACCCGGCGGTAACATTGGCGATAGCCAAACAGCCGGGAGAAAATGCGGTCACGGTAACCCAAGCGATCGAAAAACGAATTAATGAGCTCCACAATGTGCTTATTCCCGACAATATTCAAACCAGCATCACGCGAGATTATGGCGCGACCGCAAAAGACAAATCCGATACCCTGATTGGCAAGCTTGTTTTTGCCACCAGCGCAGTGGTGCTACTGGTACTACTGACCATGGGCTGGCGTGAAGCGATAGTCGTCGCGGTGGCGATTTCCATTACCCTGACCATTACCCTGTTTGCCTCCTGGGCATACGGCTTTACCCTAAACCGCGTCTCTCTGTTTGCGCTGATCTTTTCCATCGGGATTTTAGTCGATGATGCAATTGTGGTCGTTGAAAACATACATCGTCATATGCAGTTCGGCAACAGTAAACTGGCTGAGATTATTCCGCAGGCGGTCGCTGAAGTCGGCGGCCCGACCATTCTGGCAACCTTCACCGTTATTGCCGCTCTGTTACCTATGGCCTTTGTCAGCGGATTAATGGGCCCTTATATGAGCCCGATTCCGATTAATGCCAGCATGGGCATGCTTATTTCACTGGCGGTTGCCTTGATACTGTCGCCCTGGTTAAGTGCAAAGCTGCTTAAACAGCATAGCCCCTCGCCAGTACAGTCCAACGGCAGTGAGCGCTTTATGCAGCGCCTGTTTAATAAATTAGTCGGGCCATTTATTCTTGCCAAAAAAGCCCGACTGGCGCGCGGCTTACTGCTGGCAGTCGTGCTCGTGCTTATGGCTGTCTCAGTGCTTCTGCCGCTCAAGCAATTAGTGGTACTGAAGATGTTGCCCTTTGATAATAAATCAGAGTTTCAAATCCTGGTCGATCTGCCTGAAGGCACGCCGCTGGAGTTAACCCAGCGCTTATTAGTTGAGCTAAGCGGGGTGGTGGTAGAAATACCAGAATTAAAAGACTTTCAGCTCTATGCCGGCAGCGCCGCGCCGATTAACTTTAACGGTTTAATTCGTCATTACGATCTGCGTAATAGCGAGGAATTAGGTGATATTCAGGTCAACCTGGTCGATAAAAAGCAGCGCCGGCGCAGCAGCCATGAAATCGCCAGCAGTGTCCGCAGCGCCTTACAGGCGCTCGCCAAACCCTATCATGGCAATGTCAAAATAGTGGAAGTGCCGCCCGGCCCGCCGGTCTGGTCAGCAATTGTGGCCGAAGTTTACGGCCCGCAACAAGCGTTGCGCGAACAAAGCGCTGAGCAGCTGCGGGCGCTCTTTGCAGACACTCCCGGCGTTGTCGATATTGATATTATGCACCCGCAGGAGCAACACAAGTGGCAGGTCAATATTGATCGCGGCAAAGCCAGCCGTTTAGGTGTGCCCTATCATCATATCGTCGATGCCGTGAGCACTTCGGTGGGCGGTAAAACGATCAATATACTGCATAGTAATAGCCAGAAGTACCCGCTGCCTATTCGCCTGCAACTTAAAGAGGGAGACAAGGTGGATCTTGAACAGGTATTAAACCTTAAACTGGCCAATCACAGCGGCCAGTTAATCGCCCTGGCGGAGCTGATCAAGATCAGAAAAACAACAGCAGAAAAGCCTATTATGCATAAGAATATGATTCCGATGATCATGGTCACCGCTGATATGAGTGGTCAATTGGACAGCCCGCTATATGCTATGTTCGCTATTAGCGATCGCATTGCCGATAGTGAGCCCGGCATTCACCAGTACTATATTAATCAACCCAGCGGCACCAGTGAGATTGCCGTACTTTGGGATGGTGAATGGAAAATAACCTATGAGACATTTCGTGATATGGGCATCGCTTATGCCGTGGGCATGCTGTTAATTTATCTGCTGCTGGTAGCCCAGTTCCGCTCCTATATGGTGCCGCTGATTATTATGGCGCCCATTCCCTTAACTATTATCGGCGTTATGCCCGGCCATGCTCTGTTAGCACAGCAATTTACCGCCACTTCCATGATCGGCATGATCGCCTTAGCGGGTATTATTGTCCGTAACTCGATTTTACTGGTCGACTTTATCAACCAGCAAACCGCTGACGGCAAAGCATTTGCACAAGCCGTTATCGATGCCGGAGCCGTACGGGCTAAACCTATTATTTTAACCGCCCTTGCAGCTATGATAGGAGCCTTTTTTATTATCGATGATCCGATCTTTTCCGGACTGGCGATCAGTTTAATCTTCGGTATATTTATCTCGACCATGTTGACCCTGGTGATTATTCCTGTGCTCTATTACAGCCTGATGCATAAACAATTTGCGCGGCAAAGCGGACAAAAATAAATCATGCCTGCCCGGCGATTGTGCTCTTTGCCTGCTGACAGCTATGCAAATTATAGCGATGCCGGCAGCTAAATACTGCCATCGCTATCTGCATTATATCAAGGGGTATAAAGTTCTTATCAACCTTACTCTACATAAGTGTTTAAGCAGGCAAAGAGGCTTGCCTTAAGATATACAAATCGGTACCCTTTCGCCCGATACCATCAATTTAACGACATCAACCAGCATAAAAAACGAGCATAGCCGCTCCTTTTTTAAATAATTTTTTAAAGAGATCTTCTATGAAACGAGAACAATGGGGCTCACGAGCAGGATTTATTCTTGCCGCAGTCGGATCAGCAATCGGTTTGGGAAATATCTGGCGTTTCCCCTATATGGCTTATGAAAACGGTGGCGGTGCCTTTTTTATTCCCTACCTGTTTGCCATGTTAACAGCCGGTATTCCATTTATGATATTGGAATTTGGTATGGGCCAGAAATATAAAGGCTCGGCACCACGCGTATTTGCCAAGTTAAATAAAAAATATGAGTGGCTTGGCTGGTTCCAGATTTCCATTGTCACCATTATCGGCATCTATTATGTCGCCGTGATCGGCTGGGCGATCTCCTATTTCAGCATGTCTTTCACGCAAAGCTGGGGCACAGATACCAACGCCTTCTTTTTCGGTGAATACCTGAAACTTGGCAGTGATAATTCACCCAGTCAATTAGGCTCGATCCAGTGGCATATTGCCATTCCCATGATTATTGCCTGGGGCGTGACTTTTATCGCCATTTTCAGCGGTATCAAAGGCGGTATTGAGCGCGCGACTAAGATCATGATGCCTTTACTGTTTTTAATGGTTATCGCATTAATTGCCCGTATGGTGTTCCTGCCGGGTGCGTTAGATGGCCTGAATTACCTGTTCCAGCCTGATTTTAGTAAAATTGCCGATCCTAAGGTCTGGTCAGCCGCTTATGGACAGATCTTCTTCACCTTAAGCGTTGGTTTTGCCATTATGCTTGCTTATTCAAGCTATCTGCCGGAAGACTCTGATATCAATAATAATGCCTTTATGACAGTGCTTATTAACTGTGGCTTCTCTATTGTTGCCGGTATACTTATCTTCTCTATTCTCGGCTCGATGGCCCATGAACAGGCAAAACCCTTAACTGAAGTCGTCTCTTCCGGTGTCGGCCTGGCGTTTGTGACTATTCCTGCCGCCATTAACCTGTTACCGGCCCCTTATATTTTAGGACCGATCTTTTTCTTCGCGCTGGTGATTGCCGGATTAAGCTCGCACCTGTCTATTATTGAAGCTGCGACTTCCGCCTTTATGGATAAATTAAACTGGTCGCGCAGAAAAGCGGCGCTGGTTGTTTGTGGCGGCGGCCTGGTGGCCTCTATGGCATTTGCCACCAACGGCGGCTTACTGCTACTCGACCTCGTGGATTACTTTATTAACAATATCGCACTATTATCAAGCTGTGTCATTGAGCTGCTGATTATGGGCTGGATAGTCAAACTGACTGACATTCATAAACATGTAAACAGTCTGTCAGAGTTTACTGTCGGTAACTGGTTTGAATATTGCCTGCGTTACCTCAGTCCGGCATTCCTGATCGTTATTTTAGCTACCAATATTAAGAATACCATCATTGACGGTTACGGTGGTTATAGTCACTCTGACTTACTGACACTGGGCTGGGGCGTGATCGCAGCAATGTTGATTGTTGCTATCGTCATTAATAAAACAAGTAACAGTGACAATCTGATTAAGGAAGTTTAACCATGACAACAAGTGCCATCATTATGATGATTATCGGTTTAGGCATTACCTGGGGAGGCGCTGCCTTCTGTATTCGTAAAGCCGCACAGAGCCACAATAAAAATAAATAATCATTACATTCAACAGCAGGCAAAAAGGATCAACTGAGTTGATCCTTTTTTTATGGCTATAACGCCTTAGCGATCGCTTCTGTTAACTGCTCCAGCCCTGCGGATAAAGCGGCAACTAAAGCAGGATAACCCGGCTCGGCTAATGGCACCTCAATATAAAAATGCTCAGTACGCTCTATCTGCCCGCGGCTGCTAATCAACAGCCACTCCCCCGCAAGCTCAGCCTGCCCGGTATAGACACCATTAAACCTTTGCAGATAAACCTGCAGCTGTGCTTTATTATCCAGGTCCAGTGCGGCATTGACCTCAATCGGCCAGTATAATCGCTGCCTGGCAAGCAGGCCGGCAACGATTCTTCTATTGAGCTGCTGTTTGATTCCCTGCGCCCAGCGGTTATGCTGCGCCTGGACAATCTCGGTCGCAGTGCTGCGGTAGACCAGACCATGTTGCTGGAGATATTCTGCTAACTCAGTGTTAACAATTAACACAGG
>JBFGZH010000134.1:0-6996 GCA_041586895.1 Psychromonas sp.
AAACTGCGTTTCGGTTTCTCATCGCTTACACGCCGTCAAAGGCGGAATACACCCGATGAGTTAGAATGGCTCTCGTATATCTTTATTTACACTTTTATATATCGAAGAATGACTTGTATATAATAGTTAGTGCTTAAGCGCCCCTTAGCTATTTTCTGTACTAAGAGCAGTTACCCATAACTAGCGGCTCTGTACTGAACAGCCCTCCTAAAAAGTGCGCTTCCTCACATTTTTGCCCCGTTAATGCACCACTTAACGAACCAAGTTAGTGCATAAAACAAACAACTGTTTTTTTCACTGCCTGTTCACCAGCCGATAAAACACAACAAACAGCACAAAAATAGCGCGATCGACTATTTTTTTAAGTCTAACTGAAATGTTGGCCTGCTATATGCTTATTCCTTAGCATGATTTATTTGTAAATTCATTGGTAAGCACTCAATAAAAGGACGGCAGAATGAAACTTAATAAAATAGCTTTACTCGTTGGCTTAACATCAGCATCACTTATTCCAAGCTTTGCTTCAGCAGACACGCTGGAACAGGTGGTTAAAAAAGATCTATTAACTTGTGGTATCTCTACTGGCCTGACCGGCTTCTCTGAAGCAGATTCATCGGGCGAATGGAAAGGTATTGATGTCACTGTCTGTCAATCCGTTGCTGCGGCTGTGTTAGGCGATGCCAGCAAAGTTAAATATGTTCCGTTAACCGCCAAAGAGCGTTTCACTGCACTGCAGAGCGGTGAGGTTGATATGCTGTCACGTAATACCACCTGGACGCAAACACGTGATTCATCACTTGGTTTAAACTTTGCCGGTGTTAACTACTATGACGGTCAAGGTTTCTTAGTCAGCAAAAAACTGGGAGTTTCATCGGCAAAAGAGCTCGATGGCGCCACTTTCTGTATTCAGGCCGGCACAACCACAGAAATGAACCTGACTGATTATTTCAATGCCCATAACATGGAATATAAAGCGGTCACTTATGATACCTCGGCACAAACTATCGATGGCTTCAAAAAAGGCCGTTGTGATGCCGTCACCTCAGACCAATCTCAGCTTTACTCCCTAAAACTGAAAATGGACAACCCGAACTCAGTAATGGTATTACCTGAAGTGATCTCTAAAGAGCCGCTAGGCCCAGTGGTTCGCCAGGGTGATGACAAATGGTTTAATATCGTTAAATGGTCAATGTTTGCAACCATTGAAGCAGAAGAGCTGGGTGTCACTAAGGCCAATGCTAAAGAGCAGCTTAAATCGACCAACCCGGGTGTTAAACGCCTACTAGGTGTGACCGGCAAAATGGGTGAGAATCTCGGCTTAAAATCTGAGTGGGCTTACAACATAGTTTCACAGGTGGGTAACTACGGTGAAATCTTTGAAGCAACCGTAGGTAAAGGTTCACCGCTACAAATTGATCGTGGCCTTAATAAGCTATGGAAAGATGGCGGCTTAATGTACTCCATGCCAATTCGTTAATCTTCTCTCTTCTACGGGGGCATAAGCCCCCTTTTTTAATTCAGGGGTTCCCCCGTTTTTTAAGGCTTGTTATGAATACTATGACAAAAAAGTTGAAAGAACCGCAACGCGCCCCCAGCAAACATGTCGTGCTGAGTAGCCGACAAAAAAGAGGCGTACTATACCAGGTTATCGCCGTACTCCTGGTGCTCTTCGCAGCATACTACTTTACCAGTAATATGTTTGCTAATATCGAGAACCGAGGGATCACCACCGGGTTCGGGTTTTTAAGCGATACCGCCGGATTTGGTATCAGCCAGACCCTTATCTCCTATAGTGACAGTACTTCTGATTACCTCGATGTCTATATTATCGGTATTTTAAATACGCTATTGGTGTCCCTTGCCGGTATTGTTTTTGCTTCTATTTTAGGCTTATTGATAGGTATCGGACGCCTATCCAATAATTTCCTGATCTCGAGAATGTCGCAGGTTTATATTGAAACCTTCCGTAATATTCCGGTGCTATTGCAGATTCTCTTTTGGTATAACGTCGTACTTGCAGCCCTGCCCAGCCCGCGTGGCAGCTTTTCCTATTTCGACTCCATATTTTTAAATAACCGCGGATTACTGCTGCCCGCCCCTGTCTTTGAGTCCGGCAGTATCGCTATCCTGATTGCTTTTATTCTTGCCTGTGTCGCTGTCTTTTATTTAAGTAAGTGGGCGATTAAACGTCATGATGCAAGCGGTGAAGAGTTCCCGCTAATTCGCGTGTCAATCGCTATTTTAGTCCTGTCCCCTGTGCTGGTTTACTTTATCAGCGGGCAACCTATCACTGCTGAATATCCGGTCTTAAAAGGATTTAACTTTAAAGGGGGTTTAACCATTATTCCAGAATTCCTGGCGCTGGTCTTTGCCCTGAGTATCTATACGGCAACCTATATTGCAGAAGCGGTACGTGCCGGTATTGAATCTATTCCCAAAGGGCAGACGGAAGCCGCTGAGTCTCTTGGTCTAAGAGGTACGGTGACCATGCGTAAGGTTATTCTGCCGCAGGCACTGCGGGTGATTATTCCACCTGTTATTAATCAATTTCTTAATTTGGTTAAAAACTCATCACTGGCAACGGCTATTGGTTATCCGGAGCTGGTTACCCTGTTTTCAGGCACAACCTTAAACCAGGTTGGTCAGGCAATAGAGATTATTCTCATGACCATGGCTGTTTACCTGACGTTCAGCATTTTGATTTCTCTGCTGTTGAACTGGGTTAATAAGAAAATGGAAATTAAAGGAAGATAATATGGCTGTTTATACTCCAATAGAGGCCCAACCGGCTCCCGAAGACACCAAAGGGATTGTTCATTGGTTACGTGAAAATCTGTTTTCCAATGCCATTAATAGCGTCTTTACGCTATTAGGTTTCTACCTGATCTATCTGATCCTGCCGCCACTGCTTAACTGGTTGATTTTTGATGCTACCTGGAGCGGCTCAAAAGCGGATATCAGCGGCGGCGGTGCAAGATGGATCTTTGTCGTCGAAAAGTTTGATCAATTTATCTACGGCTTTTACCCCGAGGAGCTGCAGTGGCGCCCCAATATGGTGGCTTTTCTGGCTATCGCGCTGGGACTCATCCTTAAGTATGTTAAAGATATCAAGGCTAAAATCGCAGCTATTGTTGTTTTTCCGATTATCTCCTTTGTCCTGATCCATGGTGGCATGGGACTTGAGGTCGTGGAAACGGAAAAATGGGGCGGATTAATGCTGACTATTGTTGTCGCATCCGTCGGGATTGTTGCCTCCTTTCCCATCGGGATTGTGCTGGCACTGGGACGACAATCACACCTGCCGATAATACGTACATTATCTGTCACCTTTATTGAATTTATCCGTGGTGTACCGCTGATCACCATACTGTTTATGGCATCGGTCATTCTGCCGCTGTTTTTCAGTGATGGCTTAGACTTCGATAAACTTTTACGTGCCTTAATAGGGATTACGTTATTCCAGGCAGCTTATATTGCCGAAGTCATTCGCGGCGGTTTACAGGCGATTCCCAAAGGCCAGTATGAAGGTGCGGATTCGCTAGGCTTAGGCTACTGGCAGGCAATGATCCTGGTTATTCTGCCGCAGGCATTAAAAATATCTATTCCCAACCTGGTCGGTACTTTTATTTCCCTGTTTAAAGATACCACCCTAGTTTTAATCATAGGCTTATTCGACGTCTTAGCCATGGTTTCACTGACCACCAGCGACAGCAACTGGCTGGGATTTGAAGTGGAAGGCTATGTGTTTGTAACAATGATCTATTGGGTTATTTGTTTCAGTATGTCGCAATACTCAAAAGCAGTTGAACGTAGATTTAATACTGAACATTAATCGCAACAGTAAAAAGATAATCATTTTAAAAGACGAGTCAGCACAAGTGACTGGTCTAGAGGAAGCTCTCATGTCAGAACAAGAAAATATGATCATAATGAAGAAAGTTAACAAGTGGTACGGTGACTTTCATGTCCTTAAAGACGTTAACTTAAATATTAAAAAAGGTGAAAAAGTGGTTATTTGCGGCCCTTCCGGCTCGGGTAAATCAACCACGATTCGTTGTATGAACTTTCTTGAACAGTTCCAGAAAGGCAGCATTACCATTAATGGCACAGAGCTGATCGATGATGTTAAGACCGTGCGTGATGTCCGCTCTGAAGTGGGCATGGTATTTCAGCACTTTAACCTCTTTCCGCACCTTTCCATACTGGAAAACCTGGTATTGGCACCGATCTGGGTACATAAAAGACCGCGTAAAGAAGCGATTGCAACGGCCATGCACTTTTTAGAGCGTGTCAAGATTGCCGAGCAGGCGCATAAGTACCCCAATCAGCTCTCTGGCGGCCAGCAGCAACGTGTGGCGATTGCCCGCTGTTTATGCATCAATCCGCATATTATGCTCTTTGATGAACCCACTTCCGCACTGGATCCGGAAATGGTGTCAGAAGTGCTGGATGTGATGGTTGAGCTGGCCGAAGAAGGGATCACTATGGTTTGCGTAACCCATGAGATGGGCTTTGCCAAAAAAGTAGCAGATCGCGTTATCTTTATGGATGCCGGTCAGATTATCGAAGAGAATAACCCGGATGATTTCTTTGATAATCCGCAGTCAGACCGTCTGAAACTGTTCTTGGATCAGATTCTATCGCACTAAGAGCCTAGTTTTAAACCTCAAGCCTGTAGATATAAGCATTATATCTACAGGCTTTTTCAGTATCTGCAAAAATGCACGCGAAAGGTCAACAGCCCCTAATACTTATCAGTAAACCTACATTTCCAGCAGACCTTGACTGCGCTGTTTAAGCCGGTGTAATTATTTTACATACCTCTTGACCTTGGATTTAACTCCAAGGTTATAATTATAAACACAACAGCAACGGACTTCCGCGCGTAAAGGATAACAAGATGTACCGCATTGGAGAACTCGCTCAGCGTTTTAAGATAAAAACCGATACCTTAAGATTTTACGACAAACAGGGGCTGCTGGCGCCTTCATCGCGCAGCGAAGCGGGCTACCGGATGTACACTGAAGGTGATGCGCAGCGGTTGCGTTTTATATTAAGAGCAAAAGCGATTGGTTTTTCTCTAACAGATATTGCAGAACTGCTTTGTATTGAATTAGATAAAGCCAACCGGGCCTGTGCAGATGTGAAAGAAGTTGTTGCTATTAAATTAGCTGATATTGAAGTTAAGATTGCAGAGCTTAATTACTTCAAAACGTCATTACAGCATTTATCAGATACCTGCTGCGGCGGCTCGAGAAGCGCCCAGTACTGCTCTATTTTAGAGGCGCTGGAATCAAACTCATCGGCCATGCAATGCACAAATCAGACAGATAATAACGCGCAAAGTAAGGAATAACTATGTTGCTAGAAAACTTTATCACTCTCTTCTTAGAGTCTGCCCCCTGGTTACTCTTGGGCTTAATATTAGCCGGTATGCTGAAGATGTTTGTGCCGATGGCATGGATGCACAAACAGCTCGGTGGACATGGCGTTAAAAGCACAGTGAAAGCCGCTTTACTAGGAGCTCCGCTGCCTTTATGTTCATGCGGTGTTATTCCCGCAGCAATAGGTCTGAGGCGCTCAGGTGCATCTAAAGCGGCAACTACCTCATTTTTAGTGTCAACCCCAGAAACCGGCATAGACTCAGTCACTATTTCCTATGTTTTACTCGGCCCTTTTATGGCTGTGGTCAGACCGGCAGCAGCGGTTCTCAGCGCGATAACAGCAGGCTTATTGGTCGGCAAGGATGATCTGGACAGCAACATAAAAGCGCAAGCTGCCGGTCATGAGCATACACATAAACACGGACAGGCGGCATCGAGCTGCTGCTGTAGCAGCAAAAAAGAAATAAGCTCAACATGCTCGGCCGGCTCAGATAAAGGGCATGAGAAGAAACATAAACAAGAGACAGCCGGCTGCAGTGCAGATAAAGATATTGCTCAGGAACTGCAAGGTACGCAGATTAACAGACGTATTGTAAAAGGCTTACATTTTGCGGCAACAGATCTGGTACGCGACACAAGCCTCTGGTTATTGATCGGTTTATTCTTTGCCGCAGCCGTACAGACTTATGTGCCGACAGATTTTATGGCTAAATGGGGCGATGGCCTTTTAGCCATGCTGGTGATGGTAATTATCTCTATACCTATGTATATCTGTGCCACCGCTTCAACCCCTATTGCAGCAGGACTGCTACTTGCAGGGGTTTCACCAGGCGCAGTATTGGTATTTATGCTGGCAGGTCCGGCAACCAATATTGCCACATTAGGGGTAGTGGCTAAAGAGCTTGGTAAACGTGCGTTATGGGGATATCTTTGCGGGGTACTAGGCGTTGCCCTGCTATCTGGAGTAGTCGTGAACTACTTAGTCGCTACTTTTGCTTTCATTGTTACTCCTCAGATTGGTGAACACCAGGCCCTGTTACCTGATACACTGATTTACGGCTCAGGCATCCTTTTAGCGCTATTAATGACAAAAGTCTTGCTTGCTATGCTGCCGCTAAAACGGCCGAGTAAAGGCTGTTGCTCTTAGGACCTGTTGACCTTTCGCGTGCATTTTTGCAGCAACTTGTTCGCGCTTTATACAAGGAAGAGCCTGCGTAGTGTAGCTGCTCTACATAAGCTGGCGATAACGCTTACGCTCGCACGAAATATGTACAGCAAAGATCAACAGCCCCTAATGGCAGTCAAAATAAAAATGCCTTGGTAAGCTTAACAAAGCTAACACTCCCTGCTCTGCCTAGGTAGAGCAGATCAGAAGTCAAAAAATAAAAGCAACATTCAACTCTCTCTTTACGCTCAGTTTGCTGAAGGTGATTGTTCACCACTTACAGATTAGCAGCAGCTAACAAATCAACGTATCAATTGACGTAGATCAACTGACTTGCAACTCTTCCATAGAAATAAACCATAAAGCCAAAATGGTTATTGTAATGATAACAATTTCCACTTAGATTAACCCAAAGTGATAATGATTTCTATTTGGAGCTCCCTTCGC
>JBFGZH010000135.1:0-6995 GCA_041586895.1 Psychromonas sp.
GCCTAGTGCACCCGCTTTGACATTAAACAAAGTGATAAATCCACCGGCTACTGCTGCGGCTATGATAGCTGCGATGAACGGGTAGCGAAGTTTCAAGTTAACACCGAACATAGCCGGCTCTGAAATTCCCAGTAGTGCTGTGATACCCGATGGAATGGCAATACCTTTTAGTTTGATATTTTTTGCTGTGAAACCAACCGCCAGTGCGGCACTGCCTTGCGCAATATTAGACATTGCGGCAATCGGGAAGATAAAGGTGCCGCCGGTTACGGCCATATCAGCCAGCAGTTGGATTTCAATGGCGATAAAGCTGTGCTGCATCCCTGTGATGGTAAAGGGTGCATAGATGAAACCAAACACAGCGCCACCGATCACGCCGGCTGAGTCGTATAACCAGTTTAGGCTGTCGCCTAGCAGGAAACCGAGGTCACGGGTAAACGGACCGACAATGGTAAAGGTAATAACTCCGGTAATAAAGATAGCCAACAGTGGTGTCAGCAGGTTATCTAATACTGACGGAATAAATTTACGCAGACCGTTTTCAACTTTCGCGAGAATATAGGCAGCCACTAATACCGGTAACACTGAGCCCTGGTAACCCACTTTTTGGATCTCAAAGCCGAAGACATTCCACACCGGAATATTGCCGGACATAGCCGCGCCGCTATAGCCCCAGCCGTTGAGCAGATCCGGATGCACCATCAGCATACCCAGTGCTGCGCCTAAGAAAGGGTTACCGCCAAATTTTTTGCTGGCAGAGAAGGCAAGTAAAATAGGTAAGTAGACAAAAGGCGCATTGGCAAAGGTATTAATCATTGCCGCCAGATCAGCGAGTCCCGGATTAGCATCAACCAGTGATTGACCGTCAATAAATAACCCTTGAGCGGCTAACAGGTTAAACAATCCCATTAACAGGCCGCCGGCAACGATAGCCGGAATAATAGGCACAAAGATGTCAGACAAGTTTTTTACTGCTTGCTGGATAATATGTTGGTTTTCAGTACCGGCAGCAGCGACATCTTTGGTGCTCATCTCTTCCATGCCGGTCTGTTTTGCCATTTGCGCATAAACTTTATTAACGATACCTGAGCCGAAAATCACCTGGTATTGACCGGCCACTTTAAACTGCGCTTTAACACCTTCAAGATCAGCAATGGCTTTTTCATCTATCAGCGTGTCGTCTGCAACAGCCAGACGTAACCGCGTGGCACAATGCGCCAGCGCTGTAATGTTATTTTTACCACCAAGCTTTTCTATAAGTTGGCTGGCGACTTGTGGATAGTTCATAATTTTCTCCGAGTAAAGATTTTTATTTTTATTAGCTTTAAATGACATTTAATGTTCGGGAACGTTTGCAATGTTAATTCTAAACAATTACGTTGTTTCTTCAAGCCTATCTTCAGCTGATAAATAGAGGTAACCGTGATTAAGATCACGTTACACTGAGATAAACGCGCTGTAAATGTGATCTTTTTACAGTTTTCTTGCCTGGTGATCGTTATTGCAAGTATTACCTGTGTATGGGAAGCAAGTTATGCTCAGTTTGTAAGAGTTAACAAAAAGTAGTTTTAGGGAACGTTTTTCATTTTAGTTTTTAAGCAATTACCGTTTTTCATTAAGTGGTCGATGGAGTAAATGTGATTGGGCTCTCTTTTTGCTAGGGTGAGCGCGCTGCTAATCTTGATATTTTTACTATTTGTGGCTGAGGTTTTGTTATAATTGTTGCAAACATTCCCAATCTATAGGAAGCAAGTTATGGCTAGTTTGCACGATGTAGCAAAATTATCAGGTGTATCGAAATCTACTGTTTCTCGCGTCATTAATAATGAATATGGTGTAAAAGCGAGTACCAGAGAAAAAGTTCAGAAAGCGATTGAAGAGTGTGGTTATTTAGCCAATCAGGTTGCCAGGGATCTGAAATCACAGAAAACCAATCTTATTGGTGTGATCGTGCCTCGTTTCGCTTCCAATGCGACGGCGAAAGGACTCGATGGTTTAAGCCCGGTGATTGAACAAGCGGGTAAACATGTTTTATTGGCAAATAGTAATCAGGATAAGAGTAAAGAGATTGAATATATAAAACGTTTTAATCAGAAGCGGGTGGAAGGGATATTACTCTATGCTGCGCACTTAGATTCTGACTTAGTTAAAGCAATTGCACAATCTAATGCGCCAGTTGTATTAATTGGCCAGGACGGCTCTCTGTTTAATATTCCCAGTATTATCTATGATGATCTTAGTGTCGGTTTTAGTGCCGGACAGAGACTTGTTGAAGCGGGGGCTAAAAATATTGGTTTTATTGGCGTAAGCAGTGAGGATATTGCGGTTGATCAATGTCGTTTTCAGGGGTTAAAGCAATATTTACAACATTCACAGCAGAGCGCGCCACTTTTCCATAGCCGTGGCGAGTTTTCTATTGAATCCGGTTTTCAACAGGCCAAACAGCTGTTGCTTGACTGGCCGCAGTTAGATGGCTTGTTTTGTGCCACGGATAGAATTGCAATCGGTGCGATGCAGGCGATCGCTGAATCCAATAAAGTACCGGGTAAAGATATAAAAGTGCTGGGGGTCGGTAATGATGAACTTGCGCAAGTGTGCACGCCTAGTTTATCAACATTTAATTATGCCTTTGATTTGACAGGTAAAAAAGCAGCGCAGATGTTGCTGGATTTAATTGAAAAGAAACAGGTTGATGTGAGTAAAGTGGTGATGAATTTTGAGAGCATTGCTCGGCAAAGTTGCTGAACAGAGCTTTCATTAAAATGAGATATCGGTAGGCATTTTTTAAATTAATGCGTTTAAACTATTGCAAACAGATTTATTTTCACATAACGTTCTTTTTTGCAAACGTTCCCAATTCGTTAACTGTTACAGGTGTTTTATGTCGTTATTATCAATTATTAAAGAGTGTGGTGGTATTAGTAATGTTGTTCGTGTTCTGATCCCTGACTCCCGTATTAACATTGAGATCAGAGATTTTGATTTATTATCCAGCCAGGCAAAGCAACAAGCTTACAATTCTGTATTAAAACAGATCACTTATAAAAAAAGTGTTATTGCAGATCAAAGTGAATTTGAATTTCAGTTATTAGAGGTTGGAAAATTAATTGCTGAGCAGCAGTTACAAGCACTAACACCTTATATCGAACCTGTTGCATGTGAGCACCGTCCTGCCTGGCATGTCTCTCCACCGCAAGGTTTGCTAAACGATCCCAATGGATTTATTTATCATCAAGGGCAATACCACCTGTTCTATCAGTGGTACCCCTATGCTTGTGTGCATAAAGATAAGTATTGGGCGCATTTAACCAGTAAAGATTTAGTTAACTGGGATTGGCAGCCAGTGGCATTAACGCCATCAGACTGGTTTGATAGCCATGGTGTTTTTTCAGGACATGCACTCAGCCAAGGTGAGCAGCTAATGTTGTTCTATACAGGCAATGTGCGTATTGATGAGCAAAGAGACAGGCATACCACGCAATGTCTGGCGACTTCAACTGACGGTATTAACTTTACTAAACACGGACCCGTTGTACCTGATCTGCCTCCGCACGTCACTCCGCATTGCCGCGATCCTAAGGTTATTCGTCATAATGACCGCTGGTTAATGTTAGTGGGGGCACAGCGTGAAGATGAGATAGGGCGCTTAGCGATTTATCAATCAGAGGATCTTAAAACCTGGACCTTCCTTGCACTGTGTGGTGATGAGTTAGGGGATTTTGGTTATATGTGGGAATGCCCGGATTTCTTCACCTTGAATAAACAGGATTTTATTGTTATTGGCCCGCAGGGAATAAAATCGCCTAGTAAGCACCATACGGTTCCGCATCATAATGGTATTGTAAAAGCAAAACTGGATGAAAGCGGTAAAGCACAGTTGTCAGACTTCCAATCTCTGGATTACGGTTTTGATTTTTATGCGCCTCAGTCTTTAGAAACCCCCGATGGCCGCAGAGTGATGACGGCGTGGATGGGGCTACCGGATGAAGTCGATCAGCCGAGCGCGGACAATGGCTGGGTACATCAATTAACCACTTTCCGTGAGTTGTCATTCGTAAATGGCAAGTTATTACAAAAACCGCTTAAAGAGCTGGAAAAGTTACGCACAGAGTCTGTCACTATTGGCCAAGATGCAAGCTCTTATGATCTGCAAAGTAAGGCATTTGAGTTAAATGTTACCATGCAGTGGGGCAGTTCACTGCGTTTACATCAGTCTGAGCAGGGGTACTGTGAAATTCGCTTAGATAAAGCAACGCAGACGCTGTTTTTAGACAGATCTAAGACTCTGATCCGCGAAGGTGATAGTGTTCGTGAATTAGCCCTTCCTGACAGTCAATCGCTGCAATTACAGATCTTGTCTGATACTTCTTCGCTTGAAGTTTTCATTAATAACGGTGAAGCGGTAATGTCGGCACGGGTATTTACGGCTAAGGATGCAACTAAGTTAAGTTACCAGGGTGACGTGAAGATAGACAGCTGCTGGTTATATTAACTTAGTTTTAGTATTTATCTACTCAGGCTACTTGCTGATTTCTGTATCTTCAAGTAGCTTGGTATCGCTCTGTATCATATGAACTACTCGCAGCTAAAGCTATCGAGTTTCCAGGATATCCAGCTTTTCGATGTTGGAGTGTGCAAGAATGCACTCTAGCGGTTTGCTAACCCGTTCTCTAATCCAATCTGCAGAAAAATTACCATAACGCTCCTCTTCGATTTCATCCTCAAAGCGGATCGCATATTCGGACTTGATCAGCATCTCCAATATTGCGTTACATTATTTCGACTTAGATCCCTAAACTGTCAATAATTTTCCTTGCCTGTGACTTCAGTCTGAGGAATCCCCCAGCATTTTTAACTCAAAATCATTGCTCTTAGCCTGCTATCACAGAGGTCTTGGGCGAATTAGGCGATAGCCTAGGAGCATGAGCGGACGAGATCTGCGAGTCCTGTTTTTAGCCGAGTTATATATGTTCGAGCAAATAATAGCGCGGCTGAAGCCGCGGCTCCTAGTTGTAATTAAAAACAGAGCAGTTAATTAATCCGATTGGTATTTAGTAATGAGGAGTTTTTTTAGATGTCAATGTTGGGGGCTTCAATTGCATTGCTGCTTATGCATCCGATGTTCCTGCAAATAAATAAAGCGGCTAACAACGCAAACACAGTTAAGATTGCGGGTGCCAGGTCGAGCAGGTGCCTTTGTTTCCTGAAACCTGTGAAGGTTTCAGGTTGGCAGTCTCACTCAGCTCAGGTACCCGCACTATGAGTACCCGGTTATAGAGTAATATTCAAAACGATTGATTCGCCCTTGGTCACTGGACCGGACATCTTCTTCAACTCTTTAACCTCATCTATATTTGAGATAACAACCGGCGTAATGACCGATGGTGCTTTCTCTTTTAATAGCGCAAGATCAAAACCTATAATCGGCTCGCCTGTTTTTACTCGCTGCCCTTCCTTTGCGATGCGAGTAAACCCTTCTCCTTCAAGGTTAACGGTATCCAGACCAAAATGAACAAACAGCTCTATACCATCATCCGATTCCATCGAAAATGCATGGTTGGTTTCAAATATCTTACCGAGCGTACCATCGCAAGGTGCCACCATCACATCTCCGGAAGGCTTAATGGCAATACCGTCACCGACGATTTTCTGAGCAAAAACCGGATCAGGAACCTCTTCAATTGGCACAATTTCACCGCTCAAAGGCGCTTGGATAGAAATAGTCGCGTTCTTTTTGTTCTCTGCGCTCTTACCTTTGACAAGAGTTTTAATCTTATTTAAAAATGCCATAATATTATTCCCCCTAAAACTTCAGTTTAAAGCTTAATGATTTTACAGGTATTGGTGGAGCCTGCATTGTGAGTATCACCATGGGTAAGCAGGATTAAATCGCCTTCTTTTAAGCATCCGGCATCTTTAAGTGTCTGCAGTGCATTGTTTATATATTCAATACAGTCAGTCGCTGTGGAATTGAATTTCACCGGTGTCACACCACGGTATAGTGCACAATAGCTTAACGTTTGCGCATTGCTTGAAAGGGCGTAAATAGGCAAACCAGAGCTTAAACGTGACATTAATAGCGGTGTCGTACCTGATTCAGTTAACGCCACGATCGCTTTAACACCATTGGTATGGTTAGCGGCAAACATAGTGGTCATGGCCAGCGCTTCAGCCGGATCGTCAAAGGTGTAATCCATACGGTTATTAGAAACATTAATACTTGGATGTTTTTCTGCGCCAAGACAAACTTCACTCATTGCTTTTACTGTTTCAACCGGATAATCACCGGCAGCGGTTTCACCTGAAAGCATAACCGCATCAGTCCCGTCAAGAACCGCATTGGCAACATCCATCACTTCCGCACGGGTCGGCATGGGGGCAGAGATCATGGATTCCATCATCTGTGTTGCCGTAATAACCACACGGTTTAAACGGCGGGTTGTACGGATCATATTTTTTTGTACGCCAACCAAACGTGCATCACCGATTTCCACGCCTAAGTCACCACGGGCAACCATCACCACATCCGATGCAAGAATGATATCTTCCAACGCTTCCTGAGTTTCAACGGCTTCCGCTCGCTCCACTTTCGCCACAATCTTGGCATGACAGCCGGCATCGGCAGCCAGTTTGCGTGCATAGTGAAGATCTTCACCGCTGCGCGGGAAAGAGACGGCTAAATAATCACAGCCGATTTGGGCGGCAGTAAGGATATCTTTTTTATCTTTCTCCGTTAATGCCGGCGCGGATAGACCACCACCTTGTTTATTGATCCCTTTATTATTTGATAGCGGTCCACCAATAATCACAACAGTATGGACTTTATTACCGCTAACCTGCTCAACCTGCAGCTGCACACGACCATCATCAAGTAATAGCACATCACCCGCGGTCACTTCCTGCGGCAATGTTTTGTAGTCAAGTCCAACGGCTTCCTGAGTGCCTTGACCTTTCGCAATGTCACTGTCCAGGGTAAACTTATCACCTACCGCTAA
>JBFGZH010000136.1:0-6992 GCA_041586895.1 Psychromonas sp.
AAGTTCAAAATTAATCCGTCTGCTATAAACATAAAATAGTGGCCAATAGCTCCCTAAATCAGCCCATTTAATAGGACATTTCATAATGCACAATAAGCTCAACCAACTTCGCAAATTAACGACTGTCGTTGCTGACACAGGTGAAATCCAAGCAATCCGTAAATACCAGCCAGAAGATGCGACAACAAACCCGTCATTAATTCTAAAAGCAGCCCAACTTAAGGAATATGCGCCACTTATCGATAACGCGGTACTATTTTCTCAAACACAAAGCACAGATAAGAGCAATCAAATAGAAGATGCTTGCGATATGCTGGCTGTTAACATAGGTAAAGAAATTCTTAAAACTATTCCAGGGCGTATCTCTACCGAAGTTGACGCACGTCTTTCCTACGATACTCAAGCGAGTGTGGCAAAAGCACGTAAGCTGGTAAAAATGTATAACGATGCCGGTATCACTAATGATCGTATTCTTATCAAACTTGCGTCTACCTGGGAAGGCATACGCGCTGCAGAGATCCTCGAACAAGAAGGCGTCAGCTGTAATCTGACCCTTCTCTTCTCTTTTGCACAAGCTCGAGCATGTGCCGAAGCTGGCGTATTCCTTATTTCTCCTTTTGTTGGTCGAATAATGGACTGGCATAAAGCGAAAGAGGGCCGCGACTTTGAACCCGCAGAAGATCCGGGCGCTCTGTCCGTTACCCGTATCTACAACTACTACAAAGCGCACGGCTACGACACCATAGTAATGGGTGCGAGTTTCCGTAACATCGGTGAGATCTTGGAATTAGCAGGCTGTGATCGTCTGACTATCGCTCCGCAGCTATTGGCAGAGCTGGAAGCGGCAACAGGTAATGTGGAAGTAAAATTGCAACCGGTAACAGAAACTAAAGCGCGCCCTGCTGCCATGACTCATGCGCAATTTCTGTGGGAGCACAACCAGGATCCGATGGCAGTAGATAAGTTGGCGGAAGGCATCCGTAACTTCGCCATCGATCAGGGTAAGCTAGAAGCAATGATCTCAGCAAAGCTGTAATTACCTTTTCTAGCGACGCTTAATTAAACCTTTTAGCCTTAACCAATTTTATAAAATCCTAATTTGGACAATTTCTTATGGAACGTAAACAATTAGCCAATGCAATCCGTGCTTTGAGCATGGATAGTGTTCAACAAGCAAACTCTGGTCATCCAGGTGCTCCTATGGGAATGGCCGATATTGCCGAAGTCCTGTGGCGTAGTCACCTAAATCATAATCCGCAAAATCCTGAGTGGGCAGACCGAGACCGTTTTATACTGTCAAACGGCCACGGCTCAATGCTGATTTACTCTCTGCTGCATCTGACAGGCTACGAGCTGTCTATTGATGACCTGAAGCACTTCCGTCAGCTGCACTCTAAAACTCCGGGTCACCCGGAATACGGTTATGCGCCGGGTATTGAAACGACCACGGGTCCTCTGGGACAGGGTATTACTAACGCTGTTGGTATGGCGATGGCGGAGCGTACTCTGGCTGAGCAGTTTAACAAACAAGGTCATAAAATCGTTGACCACTACACCTATGCTTTTATGGGCGACGGCTGCCTAATGGAAGGTATCTCTCATGAAGCATGTTCTCTGGCAGGCACGCTAGGTTTGGGTAAACTGATCGCGTTTTGGGATGACAACGGTATCTCTATCGACGGTCACGTTGAAGGCTGGTTTACCGATGATACTGCGAAGCGCTTTGAAGCATACGGCTGGCATGTCATTCCTGCGGTAGACGGTCATGATGCAGACGCTATCAATGCCGCTATTGAGGTGGCAAAAGCAGAAACAGGCAAGCCAACACTTATCTGTGCCAAGACGATTATCGGTTTTGGCTCTCCCAACAAATCTGCTTCTCATGACTGTCACGGTGCCCCGCTGGGTCACGATGAAATTGCAGCTGCGCGTGATTTTCTCGGCTGGGAGCACGGCCCATTTGCAATCCCGGCTGATATCTACGCAGAGTGGGATGCAAAACAAGCGGGCGCGGCAAAAGAAGCAGCCTGGAATGATAAATTTTCAGCCTACAGCGCGGCATATCCTGAGCTGGCAGACGAATTTAAACGCCGCGTAAACGGTGTCCTGCCCGCACAGTGGGAAGAGAAAACATCAGCAATCATTGCCGATCTTCAGGCAAATCCTGCCGATATTGCTTCACGCAAAGCCTCTCAGAATACGCTAGAAGCGTTCGGTGCTATGCTGCCTGAGTTGATGGGCGGCTCAGCTGACCTTGCTCCTTCGAACCTGACGCTATGGTCCGGCTCTAAGCCTCTGACCCGCAAAGACTTCTCAGGCAACTACATCCACTACGGGGTGCGTGAGTTTGCTATGACAGCTATTATCAACGGTATCGCCCTGCACGGTGGTTTTGTTCCTTACGGTGCAACCTTCCTGATGTTTATGGAATATGCACGTAACGCGATGCGTATGGCGGCACTGATGAAGGTGCAGAATATTCAGGTTTACACTCACGACTCTATCGGCTTGGGTGAAGATGGCGCGACCCACCAGCCGGTTGAACAAATTGCTTCACTGCGCCTGACGCCGAATATGAGCACATGGCGCCCATGTGACCAGGTAGAATCCGCTGTAGCCTGGAAATACGCGATTGAGCGTAAAGACGGCCCGACTGCACTTATCTTCTCTCGCCAGAATCTAGTACAACAGGCGCGTGATGCTGAGCAGTTAGCAAATATAGCAAGAGGTGGTTATGTACTAAAAGATTGCCAAGGCAAGCCTGAGCTTATCTTTATCGCAACAGGATCTGAAGTAGCGCTAGCAGTAGCCGCCGCCGCGCAGCTAACTGCTGAAGGCAGAAAAGTCCGCGTCGTTTCCATGCCGGCAACAGATGTATTCGATGCACAAGATGCTGCATATCAGGAATCAGTGCTTCCCTCTGACGTTACAGCTCGTGTTGCTATTGAAGCAGGTATTGCAGACTACTGGTACAAGTACGTAGGCTTTGGCGGTCGTATTGTAGCCATGGCCACCTTTGGTGAGTCGGCTCCTGCCGCTGAGCTGTTCAAGCTATTCGGCTTTACTGTTGAAAACGTAGTTGAAAAAGCAAAAGAAATACTTAAATAGTAACAGCTGGCTTAAAACTAAATGAATTCAATTTATCATTCCGATAAATAGCCGATTTGTTTGTTGTAGGCAGGGCTGAAGCCCTGCCTACATTCATTTATATTCGTTCGATTTTTTAAGCGCAATGGTATTAGCATCATACATTGTGACCGCCCTTTTACCCGTACCGCCACAGGTATCACAATCTGAATTGCGGTAAACACTGCAGCTCACGACAAAAAGTAAATGAAGCAAAATGTAGCTCCCTTACACTGACTAATTAACCTCAGCTTTGCTGCAGAATGATTGTTTAAATTATTATTCCACCTATCCCTTTCAGCAGGCGGCCTAAAATATCCGCACCGGTTATCACTCTAGGGTGCTCATTCCACACTAAGATCACATCATGATCCAGTACTTCATCGTTATCCGCCGGCGTTCCCTGCGCTTCTTTGAGTTTCTGCATGGCCTTACCCAGAGTACAGAGTGGATCGCGAATGATAACTGGACGGTGACAGTATGCATAGAGATCCGTGCTACCATTATCCATCAAGGTGGAGCGAATAAAACCATCCGCATCCATTATCAATAGCGGATCTTGCACGTCATTGGTGAGAATCACCCATTTATGGCCAGAGCAATTGACTGCATCAACAAATTCAGAGAACTGCTCACTGCCAGGATCGGGAATAATGGGCAGATCCAGTTTGCAGGGCAGCTGAATCAAACTCTTAGGGTCGAGCTCCTCGCCCTCATTAGCGACCGGAATATCATCAATCTGCAGGAAGTTCAGCGCGCCGACCCCTTCAACATGCTGCACTTCTGCTTCATCAGCATCCATATGGGCAGTGATAATAGCCTTAAGCTCCTTCTCCCGAAAATAGGTGATCCCCTCACGACCTAACCAACCGTCGAGTATCAAGGCAGTTAACTTCGCCACGGGAAAAAGCAGCAGTTGATAAAAACGGATGACAGGAGCCAAAATAGCAGCCACTTTCAGTGCATTGCGCGAGAAATAAGCCTGCGGAAAAATTTCTCCTAGAAAAGTAATGGCCACGGTTGAAAAAAGAAAAGAGTAAACGCCAGCCAGCACGGAGTCCGAAAGTAGAGTCAATAGGACGTTAATCGACACATTCCCCCATAAAATGGTCGACAAGAGAAAATTGGAGTCTTCGCGCATGCTCAATATAATTAAGGCTTCTTTGCTGCCTCGCTTTGCTTCTACCTCTAGCTGCAAACGACTGATACTGAAAAAAGCCAGATTAAGCCCGGAAAAAATTGCTGATTGACTGATACAAAAGGTAATACCAAGCCAAATAAAAATATCTATCGCCATTAACATTTCCTTCGCACTGATACACTTAGCGCACCATGACACATTGTTATAAGACAATCAAAAGAATCAAAACAACTTATGATGGCACTCTCGCTAATACTAGCAGTTGTAATCATCTATCCCGTAGGCAGAGCAAAGCTTTATCGATAACTGATTTCATGTAAAAAGCGAATTATCGAAAACCATGACAGCAGATGAAAAACAACTTTTGCCTGATTAGCTGCATTCATAATAGTTGTTACTCTTCGCACAAAAAAGCCTCAGCCAAAAAAATTGGCTGAGGCTGTTGGAATGGTAAAATATAATTCAATTTTTTATAAAGGCAAGTTATTGCATCTCAAGATTAAAACGACTGGCTGCGGCAGCGCTTTCATTAAACTCTTTAATTTGTAACTGACTGACAATAAAAAGAATTTTATTCCAATATTCGGAAGAAAACTTACCCGGCGTGTAACTTAAATTCAATTGATCAAAAAACGCCTTCGCATCATGCATTGTCACAGCTATTTTGCCCGTTCCCCCACAGATTTTACAATCTATACTCACGCCGCTCTCCTGAGCAGCCACGCAGTGAGGACAACGGTTATTGTTTAGTGACTGCTCCTCAGCGTAGCTATCTAACGCCAGCTCTTCAGCAACAATTCTCTCAATCAGAGCGGCTCTTAAATGGCTATTACTTTCTCCGCGTTGCTCCATAAGCTTTAAATCGCGTCTCATTTTCTGCAAATTAGCTTGACGTTTATTGGCTTCCACCCCGAAACGCTTATACAGTGCTTTAATGTGTTTTTGTTGCGTTACCAGCGGTTGGTCGAGCAAAATAGAGGCAATAATAATGGTCACAAAGGTTCTAATTTTTTCATTCTCAATCAACGTATTGCAACAAAGTAGATAAATAGCCTTATGTAACATAAATTCCGCTTCATGATCACCAATATACTTAGATTTAACGATTAACAGTTTTATTTGCTCAATCGACATTGACTGTAATTCCATATTCTCCATGCTCCATTGATATATACCCGTTATAAAGGGCACAACTGTGTATTAACTGATTCATATTAAGATTTGAAGCTCTTGATAATTATTTATTGACCAGAGATATCCCGTGATGGAAATAAATTTTAGTCAATAGTCACAAAATCATCAATTTTCAATGCTAACGGTACTCCCGTCTCATGAATAAATCTATTGCCTTTTTGTTTCAATTTGTAACAAGCAGTTATCATGGTCAATAACCATTCAGCAATATTAATACCTGTCAAAGGAAAGATATGGCTTTAGATACTGACCAGCTGTACTTTAGTAACAAGCTTTGTTATCGCTGGTGGGCTTTTAGGTCTGTAGGGTCTGGATAATACTTTGACTGTAACTGAGTCGATGTGAGCTCGACCTGCATCGGCGCTTTAGACCTGCCAGCGCAGCGTAAAGCGAGTACCGCCAAGAGGAGAGGTGCTAATGGCAACGACGCCATTATGTGCATCAAGCACCTGTTTGACAATCGCCAGTCCCAAGCCGTAGCCTCCAGACTCACGGCTGCGGCTGGAATCAACCCGAGCAAAAGGTTCGAAAATCCTTTCCCGATCGGCCTCTGGAATGCCTGGACCATCGTCATCAACATGAAGCAGATACTCGTTATCTCGCTGCGCTAAGGTCACAATAACCAGGCCGTTGCCATACTTTGCCGCGTTATGTACCAGATTACTCACTGCCCGGCGTAGATATTTAGGTTCAAAATAACCTTGTGCGTCTTGCTCAACCTGAAAAACATGCTGCAGATGCACTGAAACTTCTGTTCTCAGGTTCGCCAAAACATCTTCAAGCCAGGGAACGATAGCCAATTTCTGCATCTGCAGCTCCGAAACATTGCTATCGAAGCGCGCATAAGTCAGTAACTCGCTCACCAGATCCTCCAACTCATCAATATCCTGTTGCACTCCGCTGGCATAATTGTTCTCTTCTCCTCGGGAAGGCGAAGCTTCCATCATTTCCACTCCGAATCGCAGCCGTGCGATAGGCGTGCGCAGTTCGTGAGAAATTGCATTAATCAGCTCCTTCTGCACCGCAATTCCTTTAAGGGTAAAGCTAATAACCCAGATGGCGACAATAAAACTGAAAACCACTAGAAACGATGAGAGGATAATCATTAAGGTGGTTTTTTCCTCAAAAATCTCATTCGTCGTTTCTGTTAAACCATTTTGTATCGATAAGATATCACTCTCATAAGCGCCCGTGGCAATGGTCCAACCCCATTCAGGGAAGATTTTTCGCGCAAAAGCGAGCTTATTTTCCATTTTCTGAGTGCTTGGATTGATATACTGAGTTTCCACGAAGGCTTCTGATTGATTTTTTAGACTGGCCGCAACTTCTATCGTGCTGTCCGCCTTGGTGCCGATGAGCTCTGCCTTCGGATGGGCAATAACTGTGCCCTCTTGATCCTGTATCCAGAAGTAACCATTCTTTCCATACTTAGTATTAGTGACAGCATGTAATACCGCATCAATATTGCTCTGCTGAAGGGTGCTGACATACTCGCCCGATGCAATAACTAGATTTAATGGTTTAAAGTAAA
>JBFGZH010000137.1:0-6977 GCA_041586895.1 Psychromonas sp.
CTTCAAATGCGACAGCGAAAGGACTTGATGGTTTAAGGTCGGTGATTGAACAAGCTGGTAAGCACCTTTTATTGGCAAATAGTAATCAGGATAATACGAAAGAGATTGAATATATAAAACGTTTTAATCACAAGCGGGTGGAAGGAATATTACTTTATGCAACACATTTAGGCTCGGCATTGGTTGAAGCCATTAAGCACTCTGACGCACCTGTTGTATTAATTGGCCAGGACGGCTCTCTATTTAGTATCCCCAGTATTATTTATGATGATGTCAGTGTCGGTTTTAGGGCCGGACAGAGGCTTATGGACGCAGGTGCCGCAAATATTGGTTTTATTGGTGTGCATAACCAGGATATTGCTGTTGACCAATGTCGCTTTCAGGGGTTAACGTATTTTTTGCAACATGCACAGCAGAGCACGCCGCTTTTTCATAGTCGTGGTGATTTTTCTATTGCCTCGGGGTATCAGCAGACTCAACAATTGCTGCTTGATTGGCCGCAATTAGATGGCTTGTTTTGTGCCACCGATAGAATTGCAATTGGTGCGATGCAGGCTATAGCTGAATCCGGCAAAGTACCCGGTCGGGATATAAAAGTGCTTGGTGTTGGTAATGATGAGTTAAGTCAGGTGTGCACACCTAGTTTATCAACATTTAAATATGCCTTTGATTTGACAAGTAAAAAAGCCGTACAAATGTTGCTGGATTTAATGGAAAATAAACAGCTTGAGGTGAGTAAGCTGGTGATGGGCTTTGAGAATATCGCCCGGCAAAGCTGCTGATTTTTTTTCAGCTTTATATTTTTCGGCAGAGCAGCCGCATTGAAAAACACAATCACCCTTGAAATCTTGAAAATCAAAGCGCTTTTGCTATTGCAAAGTACAGCGTTTTTGCTCTCCATCCTGGAAGCGATTCCGAAAGTGTAAATATAATAGTTATAGGTGTTCTATGTCGTTATTCGCAATGATTGAAGCGTGCGGTGGTACCAGCAATATCGCCCGTGTTCTTATTCCGGACTCGCGCATTATTATCGAAATTAGAGATGTTACGTTATTGTCTGAGCAGGCAAAACAGCAAACCTATAATGCAAATTTGCAACAGCTAAGCTATAGCAAAGCGCTAATTGAAGATAAAGATAAATTCGCTGAGCAATTAGTACAGGTTGGCCGGCAGCTAGCCGTGCGACAGCGACAAAGTCTGCAGGCTTGTGCGCAGCCTATTGCCTGTGATCACCGGCCAAAGTGGCATATTTCCTCTCCACAGGGACTTATGCAGGATCCGACAGGCTTTATCTATCACCAAGGGCAATATCATCTGTTTCACCTCTGGGCTCCCGAACTCGGTGGATCTAGAGATTACTGCTGGGCACATCGCAGCAGCACTGATTTGCTTAACTGGCAGTGGCAACCTGTGGCGCTGCCCCCCTCTGACTGGTTTGACAGCCATGGTGTGTATTCAGGCCATGCGCTCAGTCAAGGTGAGCAATTAATGCTTTTCTATACCGGTAATGTGCGTATTGATGAGCAAAGAGATAGACACACGACACAATGTATCGCCACCTCAAGCGATGGCATTCACTTTACTAAGCACGGGCCTGTTGTGCCTGAACTGCCGCCCGGCGTGACGCCGCATTGCCGTGATCCTAAAGTTATCCGCCATAATGGTCGCTGGTTAATGCTGCTCGGTGCGCAACGTGAAAATGAAACGGGTTGTGTTGCTGTCTATCAATCTGATGATCTGAAAAAATGGCAGTTTCTGGCATTATGTGGTGATGAGCTAGGTGATTTTGGTTATATGTGGGAGTGTCCGGATTATTTTTCGCTAAACGGTCAGGGTTTTATGGTTTTTTGCCCACAGGGGAGCAAATCAGCCTCTCAGTACCATACGATTGTACATCATAATGGGATTGTCAAAGCCCAACTAGATGGAAAGGGGAAAATATTATTATCTGATTTTCAGCACTTAGATCATGGTTTTGATTTTTATGCGCCGCAGTCCCTGGAAACGCCGGACGGCCGCAGAGTGATGACCGCCTGGATGGGGCTGCCGGATGAAATTGATCATCCGACTTGTGATAAGGGCTGGAACCATCAATTAACCACCTTTCGTGAGTTGTCATACGTCAATGGCAAGTTGCTGCAGACCCCCATTAAAGAGCTGCACAAGTTACGTCGAGAAGCTATGACTGTGGAAAAAGATGCAACTTCTTTTGATCTGCGCAGCAAGTCGTTTGAGTTACAGGTGAATATGGCCTGGGGCTGCATATTGCGTCTGCATCAATCGGCACAGGGCTATTGTGAAATTCGCTCGAATAAAGCCACGCGCACCCTGTTTTTAGACAGATCTAAGACCTTAATACGGGAAGGCGACAGCGTGCGTGAATTAACGCTGCCGGACTGTGATTTCGTGCAGTTGCAGATATTATCTGATAATTCATCGTTAGAGATCTTTATTAATAATGGCGAGGCGGTGATGTCGGCGCGCGTCTTTACTGATAAAGAGGCGACTCAGGTTAGCCGTGAAGGCGAAGTCGAAATAGTGGATTGCTGGTTATATTGAAAGAGCATTAACTCTAATCAGGCGTATACCACAAGGCTTGTTCCGCAAGAGGGGTTGCTTGAGGCAAAAACGGGTTGTGCAGCTTGAATATTTTTCGTTTATTTATCTCAGTTAGTTGCAAAATGTCCTTATTAGCAGGGTGGTTTTCAAATAACTGTGCAAATGAACCATCCTTAATAGCCATACGTAATCCTCTTTCTAACCTATCGGCAAGTTGCTTATTCTCTTTGTTGACAAAAAAATAGATTGGAGCTGGATATTGCAGCAACAGGTTTTTTTCTACTACAATATTTTTATCCGAATGAGCTTTAACTTCAGCCCATGCTTCATTTACGCCGCGAGGAAAATAGTCAAAGCGTTTATGCTGCAACATGCCAAATAACCCCTGATAATTGCTGCCGGCAATGACCTTAATACCGTTGGCTCGAAGAATCTTTGTATCCGGCCAATCCCTGCCTTGACCTGCAGTTAACTGCTTAAGATCATCTAAGGTTTGGATGGCTGCGAACTGAGCTTCTTCTCCTTTGCGAATGATAAAAATGCGATATCCTAACAGTCCTTTCAGCAAAGGAATACGTATGGCCCGTAACTCTTTTTCCCGTTTTTTAGAGGTCATAGTCCATAGCAGATCAATGTCTTTATTTAGCTTTAACTGTTCAATCGAGCGGTTTTGGCGCATCGTTTTGTCTGCCATGATTAATGTCGCTGCGCCGTTTTTATCGCTGGTTTTTTGCAATGCTAAACGCAGCATATCAATATAATAATAACTACGTAGATCTGCTGAACTTTCAGGACGAACATGGCGGATTTTCAAGTCGTTTGCGCAAACCATACTAGAGTAAGTTAATAACAGAGTTAAAAGAAAACACATTTTCTGCATAGCCATTCCTTTTTTGCAAATTATAAACTTCTGTCTCTCTATTCCGCCTGCCTGAAAGCCAACATTTCAATACTCATAATAGTGAGTACGCGAGATTTTATCTTTGTAGGTGCAAGTTAAGTATAGTTTAACCGGATGGTGCTGTTTTCTTAAACTATATATGGCTCTAGCCACAATTTTAAGCTTACTTAGGGAACGATTGCGGTGCTGCTGGCAAATGGCAAGACCTTCAGTAATCAATAATAGTGTATTAACACTCTGCTGAAGCGATCAATGTATGCACTGTTCATTATTGACAACTGCGTATATGACAAAGTTGGTAAAAATAGATTCTGAGCAGCGCAATAATTTTGCTCTGCCGAATAAGTTGAAACCGTCTAGTTAAATATCATAATCTACATTTATCACTTTGAAATCAGTTGGTTATTTGCTTTTGTTGTTGCCCTTTAATTATGTTCAGGGCGTTAGCAAAGCTGTTTTAGCCTATACTATTAGCCAGGGCTGAAGCATAAGCGAAATATGCTGCTTTGATTTGCAGTGCAATAAAATGAGTAGGGTGGTTATTTGTTGGGCAAAAAAAGATCCTAATCACATTTGCACCATAAGCAACTTGATTAATAAATAGAGAAAACTACACTTGTCGCAAACGTTCCCAAGGTGATGGTGTGCCACTTTGGATCTGTTGAAATAAAAACTTTCATTAGGAGAAAAGTATGGATTATCCAAAAGTCGCCAGCCAGCTTTTAGAAAAGCTGGGTGGTAAAGGCAATATTGCTGCGATGGCCCATTGTGCCACCCGTTTACGTCTTGCTGTTACAGACGAATCACTGATTGATGAAAAAGCCATTGAAGACATCGACGGCGTGAAAGGGCAGTTTAAAGTGGCCGGTCAATATCAGATTATTTTCGGCTCCGGCATCGTAAACCAGGTTTATCATGAGATGGAAAAGCTGACCGGCATGCACGAGATGAGTACCAAAGAGGTAGCGGCTGCCGGTGCGCAGAAACAAAACATTGTGCAGCGGGCGGTTAAAGGCTTATCGGATATCTTTGTGCCTATTATTCCGGCTATCGTTGCCGGCGGTCTGTTAATGGGGATCTTTAATGTATTGGTTGCCCAGGGGTTATTTATTGAAGGTAAATCACTGGTTGATGCGTACCCGGGGCTGGCCGATCTGGCGGCAATGATCAACACCTTTGCCAATGCGCCTTTTGTCTATCTGCCTATCCTTATCGCATTTTCTGCCAGTAAGAAGTTTGGCGGTAACCCTTTCTTAGGTGCAGCGCTGGGTATGCTGATGGTGCATCCGGATCTGCTTAACGGCTGGGGCTTTGCTGGCGCTGCGGTTTCCGGCGAAATTCCGGTGTGGAATATCTTCGGCTTTGAGATTGAAAAAGTGGGTTATCAGGGCTCGGTACTGCCGGTATTAGTGGCTGCCTATATTCTCGCGAAAGTGGAAAACGGCCTGCGTCAATTTATTCCGTCAGTACTCGATAATCTGCTGACGCCACTGTTGGCTATCTTTATTACCGGTGTGTTGACCTTTACCATTGTCGGTCCGTTTACCCGTGATCTTGGCTTCCTGCTGGGTGACGGTCTAAACTGGTTATACGATTCAGCCGGCTTTATCGGTGGCGCCGTGTTTGGTTTTATCTATGCACCCTTTGTTATTACCGGTATGCATCACAGCTTTATCGCCATTGAGATTCAACTGCTGGCTGATATGGCGGTAACGGGTGGTACCTTTATCTTCCCGATTGCGGCAATGTCTAATATTGCTCAGGGTGGAGCGGCATTAGCGGTTGGATTCAGAACTAAAGATGTCAAACTTGAAGGTATTGCCATTCCATCGGGTGTGACTGCGCTACTGGGTATTACTGAGCCGGCACTGTTTGGTGTCAACTTGAAACTGCGCTACCCGTTTATTGCAGCAATCACTGCTGCCGCTATTTCAAGTGCCTTTATCACTCTGTTTAATGTGAAAGCGAGCGCACTGGGTGCAGCCGGTCTGCCGGGTATTATCTCTATCCGTACCGGTGATGTTACACCTTATGTTATCGGTATGCTGCTTTCCTTTGTGATAGCGTTTGCGTTGACCGTTGTTCTTGAGATACGTGCTAAAAGAAAAGAGTTTGTGCCGGTCGAAATGGCCAAATAAGGACAAACAAAATATGTCTTAGCAGTTAAAAACCAGTATCTTTGATACTGGTTTATTTTTTACAAGGGGTACAGCTTGGTTAATGTAAAAAACGAATTTAAAAGTTTAGCAACTCTGACAAAGTGGATTCGCTATGTGCTTTATGCGCAGGTTGTGATTGCCACTTTAGCAATTATATTGGGCTTTCTAGAGCGCCAGCTATTATCCGCTTATGCTGACGGGGCTTATGCTTCATTGCAGGCGGCTTTTGCCGATGGCAATACCGCGATTGTGTTGCTGCAGGGAACAGGTATCGCCTCGCTTATTGCTTTTATCGCTTCTGCGCTATTAATTTTAAAGTGGATTTATCGCGCTAATGCCAATCTGCGTCAACTTGGCGCGCAGAATATGCGCTATACGCCAGCCTGGTCTATCGGCTATTACTTTATTCCGGTTTTTAATCTCTGGAAGCCCTATCAGGCAATGAAAGAGATCTGGATGGCCAGCAAAAATCCCCTGGACTGGCAGGCAATTAAAACGCCGCTGATTTTACCTGCCTGGTGGGCGCTGTGGCTTATCTCTAACCTGTTAAATCAATCGGTTTTCCGTTTATCTGCAAGTGCAGAAGCTGTGCCGGAATTAATGCAGTTAAATACCTTATCGCAAGTTTCCAATCTACTGGATATTCCCCTTGCGCTGGTTACTTTGGCAATGATAAGTGCTATTAGTCGAATGCAAAGCAACGATAAATAAAATGGCCTAGCTGCCTGAGTGTCGGGGGATTAGATAGCCAACGCTGGCGAACACGGCTGATTTAGCCGTACTAATAAAGTCACAGTATCCCCCTCGAAGATTCGAGATATTTCACTAATAGTATTAACTTGCTTGTTCTTGAACAGGCAAGTTGCACAGAGTTCTTTTTTCTGCAATAGATCTTACCTTGATGCTTCTTTCAAGCAGCTTGCAATTACCCTTATAAATTCAATTCTTACATACCTTTTTGAAATGGTATGGATGGCGCTAGGCCAGCTCTCATTATTAATTATTTCAGTTAATCATTATTCGATATGTTGATTTTATTTTTAAAAGATAATATTGTGATAAATAATTCGGTAAAGATAGGTGGCATATGTTTTTTAGTGCATAGTGCTACTTATAAAGCTGTTATGCCACAGGAGATGCGCCGTGTATAAACATGTGAATCTAATCATCGCTGTGGTTGTCTTCGCAAGTAATGTTTATTCTGAAGAGATAGTCTGCGAAAAGAATATGTTGTTATCTTCTGCAGTAGGCGTAAAAAGCAGATCAAATGGCAAAGATACCTATAAATACAACAAAGGTGTATTACAAGAAATATATGATGGAAAAGCCATCTGGATTTACAACCAAGTTTCGGAGTC
>JBFGZH010000138.1:0-6926 GCA_041586895.1 Psychromonas sp.
TAAAGTATTCGACAGTTCTGTTGAACGTGGTCAGCCAGCTGAATTCCCAGTGGGTGGTGTGATTGCCGGTTGGACTGAAGCGCTACAGCTGATGACTGTGGGCTCTAAATACAAACTGACTATCCCTGCAAACCTTGCATACGGTGAACGTGGTGCGGGTGCGGCTATTGCTCCTCACTCAGTATTAGTATTTGAAGTTGAATTATTAGCAATTAAATAATTCCAGCCTGCTGCGTTAATGCAGCAGAAACAAAAAGCCCCTGATTGATTTATCATTCAGGGGCTTTTTTATATTTGCTGGCAGCTATCTATATTTAGTCGAGTTGATTGACAATAGCTTCAACCAGTATGGAAGCATTTTTCGCTGCGGTAGGCAGGTATTGTTCAAATGATATCTCTGACGTTTTACCGGCAATATCAGATAAAGAGCGAATGATCACAAAGGGTACTTTGAACTGATAACAGACCTGTGCAATCGCTGCGGCTTCCATTTCACAGGCGGCCATTGCCGGAAAATTCTGACGGGCTATTTCTGCTTTTTCAGGATCGGACATAAAAATATCACCGGTACAGATCAGGCCTTTAATGGTGTTTAATGAGGTAAGTGACTGCGCAGCCTGCTCGGCAATATTGATCAGCTTCTCATTGGCGCTAAAGGCAGGCGGTAATTGTGCCATCTGTCCGATTTCATAGCCAAATACCGTTAAATCGACATCATGAAAGCGGACTTCAGTGGAGATCACAAGATCCCCGACATTGAGCGAACTATCGTAACCGCCCGCAGAGCCGGTATTAATAATGGTATTCGGTTGGAATTTTTCTAATAACAGGGTAGTTGCCACGGCTGCGGCTACTTTACCTATACCGGATTTGGTTAAAATGACCTGCCTGCCGTTTAGCTCACCCTGGTAAAATTCACACCCGGCAATAACGCTTTTTTCTACGTTATTCATTTTTTCTTTTAGGATACGAACTTCTTCATCCATAGCCCCGATAATGCCTATTTTCATGCGTTCTGCTCTCTGCTCTGTCAATAAAAGCGTAATGCTAACATAATCTTTAGCAGATCTTCACTCTACGGTTTTTTTGTTTGCCCGAACTGTGTAAAATCCTGTGCAGTTAAAATTATTTCAATAAAGATCAGGAATCTAAACATAATGAATGCCTTACTTGAAGATTTAAAAGCGCGTGGTTTAGTTGCGCAGACAACAGCTGAAGAAGAGTTACATGAACATTTATCAAGTGGCTGCCAAACACTGTATTGTGGTTTTGATCCGACTGCGGATAGTTTACATATTGGTAGTTTAGTTCCGCTATTGACTTTAAAACGTTTTCAACTTGCAGGCCATAAACCTTTAGCTTTGGTTGGCGGCGCGACAGGTTTAATTGGCGATCCGAGTTTCAAAGCCAATGAGCGTAAGTTAAATACTGATGATGTTGTTGCAAACTGGGTAGATAAAATAAAAACACAGGTCAGTGCTTTTATTGAATTTGGCGACAAAGAAAATTCAGCTGAAGTGGTTAATAATCTTGATTGGATTGCTTCCATGGACAGCATCTCCTTTTTAAGGGATGTCGGTAAACATTTCAGCGTCAATGCCATGATTCAAAAAGAGTCGGTAAGGCAGCGTATTGAACGTGAAGGCTCAGGTATTTCATTTACTGAATTCAGTTATATGTTACTGCAGTCCTATGATTTTGCTGCGTTAAACAAGGCGACCGGCTGCTCACTGCAGATCGGCGGATCTGATCAGTGGGGGAATATCACCGGGGGTATCGAACTCACTCGCCGTATGAACAAGGAAAAAGTATTTGGTTTGACACTGCCTCTGGTGACTAAAGCGGATGGTACTAAATTTGGTAAAACAGAGTCCGGCACGATTTGGCTGGATCCGTCTAAAACCTCCCCTTATGCATTCTTCCAATTCTGGATCACCACACTCGATGCCGACGTTTATAAATTCCTGCGTTACTTTACCTTCTTATCGATTGAAGAAATTGCAGCCATTGAAGAAAAGGATAAAACCATTCAGGGGCGTCCTGAAGGTCAAAAAATCCTGGCACAGGAAGTGACGCGTCTGGTACATGGTGAAGAAGCCTTAGCTTCAGCTGAGCGTATTACCGAGGCGCTCTTTTCCGGTGATCTAAGCACATTAAGTGAATCGGATCTGGCGCAATTGGCACAGGATGGCTTGCCAACCACAGAAGTAGCTGCAGAGCAGAAACCTTTAGTGGAACTGCTGACCAGTTGTGAATTGGCTAAATCCAATAAAATGGCCCGTGAATTTACCAAAAATGGTGCCGTCAGTATCAATGGTGAAAAACAGACGGATAGTGAACTTGTATTACAAAAATCAGATGCCTTATATGGCAAATATACGTTAATTAAACGTGGTAAACGTTTATTTAATCTATTTATCTGGAAATAAGATAGAGGTTGATAATGTTTAAATTTACAAAGATTAACCCCCTTGCGCTGGCCGTGTTATCAGCTTTTGCTGTGCAGGCCGCTGCTGAGCAACACGGTCGTTGGGTCGACTTTAGCGATCCGACCGCGGTTTATTCACAAGTCGGTTTGGCCGGCGGCACGCAAGGGGTCGATATTTATGGGGCTTTAGGCGGCTATTTAGGTGGTCAGTTCAAGCAGAAGCTGACGGTCGCAGCGATGCACGACCTGGATTATTACAATATTGATTATTTCGCATTGAACACGACCAACAGCACCGGCTTTTCCTTAAAGACGACCTGGAGCGATGTCTATGATGAGCCTGAGTATGATCATGATTCCTATAATAAAGCCTCGGCAGGCGTCGTTAAGAAGCTGATTCTGGAAAATAACAACTTTAAAGTGTATCCGTCCATGAATTTAGGCATGATGTGGGGGGATTCAATACCGAGCACAACCTTTATCGAGCTTGATATTCCCGTGCGTTATACTGTCAATCGTAATTTCTGGCTGGGTGTGACGCCAAACTATAGCTATGCCTTAAGAGGCCTGGATATTAAAGACTTGGATGCCACTGTGGATGCGGGCTATCAATTGGCTGAACAGGTTGCTGTCGCGGCGCACTTTAATAACGATGAAGAAGTGTGGGCTGATTTTACCTTTGCCTTTTAAGTTTGTTGAAAACTATGCCCCCATTTCAGGCCACTATCCAGTGGCCTTTTTGTTTGAGAAGATTAAATGCAACTAACAGACTATGTTAATACCCTCGGTGCGGATTTAAAAAAACGTTATGGAGAAAAAGTCCATAAGCTGACTCTGCATGGCAATTTCAGCTGCCCGAATAGAGATGGCACCCTGGGCAGGGGAGGCTGTACTTTTTGTAATGTTGCGGCTTTTGCTGATGAGACGCAGGCGCAGCAGAGCATAAAAAATCAGCTTTCGCTGCGTGCTCAGGAGGTTGAGCACAAGGCAAAGAAATATCTTGCTTATTTTCAGGCTTACACCAGCACTTATGCGGAAATTGAGCAATTAGCTGCACTTTATCAGCAGGCCACCGCTGACCATAATATTGTCGGTATCTGTGTCGGTACGCGTCCGGATTGTGTCTCTGATGATGTATTAAAGCTATTAAGCAGTTATCTGCTGCGCGGTTATGAGGTGTGGCTGGAGTTAGGGCTGCAGTCGAGCAACGATAAAACACTTAAACGTATCAATCGCGGTCATGGTTTTGCTGAGTATAGTGCTGTTTGTATCAAGGCGCGCGCACTCGGCATCAAAGTCTGTACCCACCTGATATTAGGCTTGCCGGGTGAGAAACCGGCTGATTACTTGAAAACATTAAATCAAGTCGTTGCCACGGGCGTCGATGGTTTAAAGCTGCATCCCCTGCATATTGTACGTGGTGCAGTGATGGAAAAATCCTGGCAAGCCGGACGCTTATCAACCTTGTCACTGGAGGAATATAGCCAGGCTGCCGTTGCTTTAATTCGCCACACGCCGCAAAATATTGTTTTTCACCGTATATCAGCGACGGCTAAAGTTGAAGAGCTGCTCTCGCCAATGTGGTGTGAAAAGCGCTGGCCGGTACAAAATACAATGGCAAAACTGCTGCAGCAGTTAGGCGGGCAAGGAACGGCTTTAGCACCTTCCTGAGCGGCAGAAGAAAAGGGTAAACTGTGAAGGCTGCCATGTTCAATCTATCAAAAATATCTATTAATTATCTTTTAAAATATGAAAGCGTTAAAATAAAGGCATTATGGATTATTTTAAGTAGATATCATTATGCTCAAATTTTTTTCATTGTTTTTATTTTTTTCTGCTATGCCTGTGCAGGGCGCGTTAAATGAATCTACAAGACCGGCTCAAATTAATGTTTACCTTGAGCAGAATGCCCCTTATTCAGCTTTTGATGGCAAGCACAATGCACAGGGATTACTGGTCGATTACTGGCAGAAGTGGTCGCATTTAACGGGCATTCCTGTTAAATATCACCCTTACTTGCAGCAGCACAATCAGCCCCTGCTTGAAAATGCCACTCAGCCTGCCGTTTATAGTGGCCTGCAGCCCGATACTGCGCTGTTAACTAAGGTCAAAAAACAGGCTTTATTTACAATTAACAGCCGCTTTTATTATTTTTCCACAGCTGAAAATAAAATGAGTTCATCACTGATTGACAATCAATCAGCAATGACTGTCGGCGGCTTATTGCCTCAAGCGCAGCAGCTGCCATTTTTTTCTACCGCAGAGCATATAAATTATAAAGAATACCCCGGCTTATTAGAGCTGCTGATGGCTATTTATAATGGTCAGATCGATGCTTTGGTTTTGTTCGAGGGGGAGCAGAAACAATTAAGTCTGTTAAATCACTTTTTGTCTTTATTGTTTGCTGAAAAGCTATTAAGCGATACTGATAATCTCTTCTTCGGGTATGCCCTCGAAGAGCAGCAAGTCCTCTTAGCCTGGGTTGACTGGGGAAATCAACTGGAAAATATGGACACTGCCATTGCGCTGCTGATAGAGAAAAGCTGTAATTCTATTTGGGGCCTTTCCTCGGGAATGCGTACCAAGCTATTGCTTATTGCTCTGTTTGTTCTTCTGTTGTTTATTTTTAATCGTTCCAGGCGTAAAAATGATCACCAGTTTAAAAATATTTTAGATTACTCTCCTTATCCGCTGGTGATTTTATCATTAGACGGCAGCGTTATTTATTATCTTAATGATGAGGTTAAATCGCTGTTTTCGATAAAAGAAGGTAATAAGCACTATCTTTTTGAAGAGCCTGAAAATCATATCCTATTGTCGCGCTTTATCAATAAGGCGACGCATAAAGTCGCCATAGAGTCTGAGCGGATTCGTTTGTTAGTGGATAATAGTTTTCATGATATTGAAATATCAGCCAAAAGAGTGCATTACAAGCGTAAGACGGCATGGCTGTGCTTTTTAAAAGACGTCAATGCATTATTACGGGCGGAGCAAAAGTTAACCGAAGAACGCGCGTTATTACGTAATGTACTGGATTCTATTCCTGAGCAGATTGCGTTCAAATCCCCCAAGGGAACCCTTATCGGCTGTAATGAAGCATGGGCTAAAGCCAATAATACGACCGTCACTAAAGCCACAGGACGGCGCCTTTCTGATTTATTTCCCGCCGACCTGGTCGATAAACAAAAGCAGCAGGAACTTGCTGTTTGGACGGGGGAGGCATTTAATACTCAGGAGTGGCAGCCGCTAAAAGACCAGGCCCTACGCTTAATCAATACCGTCAAGCTGCCTCTATATAATGATAAGGGCAGTGTCTTTGCACTTTTAAGTATCGAGAATGATGTGACTGATCTGCACAACTTGAATAAGGAGCTGGAGGATCAGAGTGTACAGCGCAAGAAAACAGAAATAGCCCTATCCAAACAGAATGTATTATTAAGTACGGTGTTTGAGGCAAGTATCGATCCTATCGGGTTATTAGATCAGGAAGGGCGAGTGATTGGGGCAAATAATGCTTTTTCTATCTTAATGGGCTCCAATCCGGACGATATTATTGGCAAGTTACAGAGTGAACTTTTACCCCCAGATCGCAGTGACTGGGCTGAGCGTCAAAACCAGGAAGTGATTGAGTCGGGAGAGGCGCTTATATTTGATGAGCTGGTCTTCTTGGAAGGTCGAAAAATTTGGTATGAGGTATGTAAAACACCGTTTAAAGATGCTGAAAGTAGTTATCAGGGGATTGTTATTATGGCCCGTGATATTACTTTACGTAAGCAGACTGAGGAAAAGTTAAGTTCGGAGGCCTCTGATTTTGAGCTGAAAATGCTTCATGATCCATTAACGGGTATTGCTAATCGCCGCGCCTTTGATCTTAAGCTGAATAAGCTTTGGCAGGAAGCCTGTGATGAGCAGGAGTTGTTGTCGTTAGTAATGTGCGATATCGATTTTTTTAAAGCTTACAATGATAATTACGGTCATCAAAAAGGGGATGAGGTTTTACTGCAGGTGGCACAAGTCTTATACCGTACCTGTGAACAATTGGGCTGTTTTGTCGCGCGTTATGGCGGCGAGGAGTTTGTGGTGCTGATTAAGGGCGAAAATGCCACCAAAGCCCTGAAAGCGGTAGAAATGCTGCGTGAGGCAGTGGCTGAGGCTAACATTGAGCATCTTCACTCTTCGGTCAATACAAGCATTACTATGAGTATGGGCTTATCCAGTATTCTCGCCAGTGAGTTAACGACTATGGCCATGCTCTTTGCTGAAGCGGATAGTGCAATGTACGAAGCAAAAAAAAGCGGTCGCAATCAAATCTGCGTTTATTAATGACTAACGCTTAAACTCTGATTCTTATGCAAAAATATAAACCAATAGCCAGGCTATTTTAGTCTGCATATTTCAATAAACGGCGCGGCTGGGAGGTCCCATCCATTTTTCTTGTAGAGGATAAGCACTTTAGCAAGGAAAATCATGGATGATTTTCCTAATCTCAGCCAGTACA
>JBFGZH010000139.1:0-6920 GCA_041586895.1 Psychromonas sp.
GTAGTAAATTACTGAACAAAAACTTAATTCAATCAATCATAATTAATGAGTCAAAGTACTAGTGTCAATATGCCATTAATCGGCAGCAGGATATTTGATATCCGCATTTTCCATTAATTGCGCCACAAAGGCCTGATAGGTTGCTTCAGAAGCAGAGCGCGCTAATATATTGGCTAATTGCGCCTTAGCCTCATTATCGGCTGGCTGGGCATCGATCACCTGCGACAGTTCAATCACTGCAAAGTCACCGCTGCTTGTCGTTACCCAGTCATGCACCACTTGATCAGAGGCGGGTTTTGCCAGTTTGAACACTTTCTCAACCACCTGGTAATCATAATCCCGGCTATAACGGGCAAATGTGACATCCTCACTGAAGGCGATATCCTTCTCAGCCAGTAACTGAGCAATTGATTCCTGGGCAATTAATTTCGTGGTTAACAGCTCAACAAATGCCTGCGCTTTACTGTGTGCCCGCTCTGCTTTTAATTGTGCTGCTATGGCCTCAGAGACTTCCTCTAGGGGTTGGGCTGCAGCAGGTTTATATTCATTAACACGCACCACAATCGCTTTATTGGCAGCCAGTTCAATAACATCTGAGTTCAAGCCTTGATCTTGAAAGTTGCTGTCAAAGAGCGTTTGTAAAACCGTTGTATCGGCTAAGTCCTCGGGTGCCTGCTCGGCGCTAAACAGTTCACTACGCTGAATCTGAGCGTTAATGACACCTGCGGCTTCATCTAAGCTATCCGGCGATTCAAACGCCACTTCGCCGAGCTGCTGCAGCAGATCATAGTAAAGCTCATCGGTTTTTTCTTTCTGCAGTGCATCTTTAACCTGTTCTTTGACATCGGCAAAGGTCGCGGTCTCGCTCTCTTCAATCGCAATTAACTTGATAATGTGATAACCGAATTGCGATTGCACCAGATCCGATAAGGGCGCCTCTTTACTCAATAAGAAGGCCGCTTCATCAAATGCCGGATCCATCACTCCGCGTTCAAACCATTCCAGTTCACCGTTGTTTTTAGCCGAGAAACTGTCGTCCGACTTTTCAGCGGCAAGCTTGGCAAAGTCTGCGCCATTTTCAAGCTCGGTTAAAATAGCAGCGGCTTTTTGTTGTGCCTGATCGCTATCACCCTGTACTAAAATATGCGCCACTTTACGACGCTCAGGACGCTGGTAATCGGATTTGTGCAGCTCATAGTAAGCCTCGATATCCGCTTCGCTAATAATGATCTGCTCAGCTAACTGAGCGCCATCAAGCAGCACATAATCAGCACTGACCTGCTCAGGGTATTGATAGAGCTGCTTATTATTTTCGTAATAAGCATTGATATCCTCGTTGCTGATCTGCTCGCCATCCTCAAAAGAGGCAGAGGTTACTGTCAGTACCCTGGCAATACGCTGCTGCGCCTGTAACTGCTCCACTAACGCCACTTCCTGCGGCAATACAAACTCACTGCCGACTAACATCTGCAGCAGCTGGCGACGTGCTAAATTATCTTTCAACGAGGCGCTAAACTGTGCCGGCGTGTATGATGCACGGCGCAATAACGACAGGTACTGTTCATTATCGAACTTGCCGTTAACCTGAAACTCGGCCATTTTACGAATTTCATCTTTGACCTGCTCATCACCGACACGCAGTCCCATTTCAGCAATGGCCTGTGAGATTAACGCATCTGAGATAAGTTTTTGTGTCGCCTGAGCTCGAACCTGCTGCGCAAAATTAGGGTTTGCGGCAAGAATATCGAACTGCTCGCCATACTGCTGCTGCAAACTTGCCCGTTCATTTTGATAAGCCTGCTCAACACTGGCCTGACTAATTTCCTGATCATTGACGATCACTGCAACCGCACTGCTGCCGCCGCCTAAATAACTGCTCACCCCAGCCAGAGCGAAAGACAGAATGATCACTCCTAATATAATTTTAGCTGCAACGCCCTGTGAGCCTTCGCGCATTTTATCTAACATAACTATTCTTCTCTGAGAAACTATAAACAAAAAAGCGCATCATAGGATGCGCTTAATTCATTAATCTTAGCGAACAAACAACTCGTTAAAGGTTGATTGCATCTTTTAATGATTTACCAGCTTTAAAAGCAGGCACCTTAGCGGCTGCGATTTGAATTTCATTACCCGTTTGCGGGTTACGTCCTGTTCGCGCGGCACGCTCTTTTACAGAAAAAGAGCCGAAACCGATAAGTGAAACATTATCACCCTCAACTAATGCGTTGGTAACCGTATCGATAAATGCATCAAGCGCGCGGCTCGCTGCAGCCTTGGAAATATCAGCACTTTCCGCGATATTATCGATTAATTGTCCTTTGTTCATTATTATCTCCCCATTTTTATAATTGCGGTGTTCACCTTTAATATATAAAGAGGTGATAAACACACATTAAAACAATAAATTTTCTTGCTAGGCTACGTGGCAATTTAAAAAGGTGCAAGTAAATTTATAAAAAATTCGCCTGCAAGCCTATATTTTATGCTGTTTATCACCTATTTCGCTGCATTTTGCACGGAAAACCCTTTTATGCTGTCCTGCAGGGCAATTTCCAGGACTTCATCGATCCAGCGAACCGGTTTAATTTCCAGCTGATCCTTGATATTACTAGGAATATCTTCCAAATCACGGGTGTTCTCAAAGGGAATTAAGACCGTTTTAATACCGCCACGGCGCGCGGCCAATAACTTCTCTTTAAGACCGCCAATAGGTAAAATTTCACCACGCAACGTGATCTCTCCGGTCATCGCCACATCGGCACGAACCGGAATGCCCGTTAAACTGGAAATAAGCACGGTACACATTGCCGCACCGGCACTTGGACCATCTTTAGGTGTCGCCCCTTCCGGCACATGCACATGAATATCGCGTTTTTCATGGAAGTCCGCGTTAATCCGCCACTGCTCAGATTTAGCCCGCACCACTGTCATCGCCGCCTGAATAGACTCTTTCATGACATCGCCGAGTGAACCGGTATAGGTTAATTTGCCTTTACCGGGCACTGAGGTGGCTTCTATGGTCAGCAGATCGCCGCCCACTTCCGTCCATGCCAGTCCCGTCACTTGACCAATCTGATTGGCTGAATCCGCTTTACCGAAATCATAACGGCGCACGCCTAAATAATCTTTAAGATTATCGATAGTAATTTCGGCCTTTTTCATGCTTTTATCTAATAAAATTTGTTTAACAACCTTACGACAAAGCTTGGAGATCTCGCGCTCCAGTGCACGCACGCCGGCTTCACGGGTATAGTAACGGACAATACCGATAATCGCGCTGTCATCAATACTGATTTCACTGGCTTTTAAACCGTTACGCTTAACCTGTTTACCGATCAGATGCTCTTTGGCAATATTCATTTTCTCATCTTCGGTATAACCCGACAGACGGATCACTTCCATACGGTCTAATAAAGGACCGGGAATATTCATGGAGTTTGAAGTCGCCACAAACATCACATCAGAAAGGTCGTAATCAACCTCCAGATAATGGTCGTTAAAGCTGTTATTCTGCTCCGGATCTAAGACTTCCAGCAGTGCAGAAGCCGGATCACCACGCATATCAGACGCCATTTTATCGATTTCATCAAGCAGGAAGAGCGGGTTTCTGACTCCGACTTTACTCATTTTCTGAATGATTTTACCGGGTAATGAGCCGATATAAGTACGGCGGTGACCGCGAATTTCAGCTTCATCACGTACGCCGCCTAATGCCATACGCACATATTTGCGTCCGGTTGAGCGGGCAATAGATTGCCCCAGTGATGTTTTACCTACCCCTGGCGGCCCCACTAAGCATAAAATCGGCCCTTTTAATTTATTAATACGCGTCTGCACGGCAAGGTACTCTAAAATACGCTCTTTGACTTTTTCCAGGCCGTAGTGGTCGGCATCGAGAATCTCCTGCGCCTTGGCAATATTCTTTTTAACCGGAGTGCGTTTTTTCCATGGCACATTGAGCAGGCTTTCAATATAGGTACGGATAACGCTGGCTTCTGACGACATAGGAGACATCATTTTCAGCTTTTTCAGCTCTGCTTCGGCTTTTTCTTTGGCTTCTACAGACATACCGGCTTGTTCAATCTTCTCAGCCAGCTGATCAAGGTCATTTTGCCCGTCTTCCGATTCACCCAGCTCTTTCTGAATCGCCTTCATCTGTTCATTGAGATAATATTCGCGCTGGCTGCGCTCCATCTGTTTTTTAACGCGCGAGCGGATGCGTTTTTCAACTTTGAGAATATCTTCTTCATTTTCCATCATCGCCATTAAGAATTCAAAACGCTCGGTGATAGAAGTCAGTTCAAGGGCCGTCTGCTTGTCTTCCAGATTTAACGGCATATGTGCGGCAATAGTATCTGCCAGACGCTCAGATTCATCGATACCGTTAACCGAGGCCAATACCTCAGGCGGGATCTTTTTATTGAGTTTGATATAGGATTCAAACTGGCTCATGACACTGCGCAATAAGGCTTCTTCTTCCTGCTCATCAATCGCTTCACTTTCCAGCAATTCAACTTCAGCAAAAAAATAATCTTTATTTTCAATATTATTGAGCAGTTGTGCGCGCTGCACACCTTCCACTAAAACTTTTACCGTGCCGTCTGGCAGTTTCAGTAGCTGCAGAATATTGGCCACAGTACCGATAGTGTATAAGTCCTCGAGCTTAGGATCATCTAATGAGGCTTCCGTCTGCGCGACTAATAATACTTTTTTCCCCTGCTCCATGGCAGCTTCTAAACAACGGATTGATTTTTCTCTACCGACAAAAAGTGGAATAACCATATGCGGATATACCACGACATCCCGCAAGGGCAAGACAGGTAGGGTTACTTGCTGCTCTGATTCTTTTTTCATAAGATCCCCGGAAAATATTTCTCTGCTTAACACCAACAAGAAGCAGATAAATTTTAAAAAAGCGTGAAGATCAATAGTGGGGATTTTTACAAATTTTTCAAGCTTATAAATGAAAAAAAGGGAGCATTATGCTCCCTTTCTTGGCAATTAATTGCTCAATTGCTTATTTATCAGACGATATCAGCTTTTCCTGGTCATCAGAGTAGATGATCAATGGCTTTGCTTCACCTTTAATAACATTTTCATCAACAACCACTTTGCTGACATTTTCAATGGACGGCAGGTCATACATTGTATCCAGCAGTACCGCTTCAACAATGGAACGCAGACCACGTGCGCCGGTTTTACGCTTCATCGCTTTTTTCGCCATGGCGATAAGCGCATCTTCCCTAAACTCCAGTTCGACATTCTCTAACGAGAAGAGCGCGCTGTATTGTTTAGTAATGGCATTTTTCGGCTTAGTTAATATTTCCACTAAGGCTTCTTCATCAAGCTCGCTTAATGTTGCCACCACAGGTAAACGGCCGATAAACTCCGGAATCAGGCCATATTTGGTTAAATCCTGCGGCTCGACTTTTTCAAAGGTCTCACTTAACGATGCTTTCGAGTCTTTATCACGCACCTTGGCACCGAAACCTATACCGGCACCGGTTTCCACACGCTGGGCAATAATATTGTCCAGTCCCGAGAATGCACCGCCACAAATAAACAGTATCTTGGAGGTATCTACTTGAATAAACTCCTGATTCGGATGCTTACGTCCGCCCTGTGGAGGAATAGAAGCCACCGTCCCTTCGATCAGTTTAAGCAGTGCCTGCTGTACCCCTTCCCCCGATACATCGCGGGTAATAGAAGGATTTTCTGATTTACGGGTGATCTTATCAATTTCATCAATATAGATAATACCGCGTTGTGCTTTCTCCGGATCGTAATCGCACTTCTGCAGCAGCTTCTGAATGATATTTTCCACATCCTCACCCACATAACCGGCTTCGGTTAAGGTGGTCGCATCAGCCATAGTAAAAGGTACGTCGAGTAAGCGCGCCATGGTTTCCGCCAACAGCGTTTTACCGCTACCGGTAGGACCAATCAAGAGAATATTACTTTTGCTTAACTCTACGCCATCGGCAGTGTCACCGTGCTTAAGACGTTTGTAGTGGTTATATACCGCAACCGACAGCACTTTTTTAGCCGTATCCTGACCAATGACATAATCATCCAAATTGGCACGAATTTCATGGGGTGTCGGTAATTTTTTATCGCTTTTTGCTATTTCTGATTCACTGCTTAGATCAGCAATCTCTTCTTTGATGATATCTTCACAAAGATCGACGCATTCATTGCAGATATAAACTGAGGGGCCGGCAATCAGTTTTTTTACTTCATGTTGGCTTTTTCCACAAAATGAACAATAAAGCAGGCTGTTATTATCGCCTTGTCCGCCGTGTTTGTCTGACATATTTATTCCTCAACTCTAAGAACGTTTTGTTAATACTGAATCAACAATACCGTATTCCGCCGCTTCATCTGCACGCATAAAATTATCACGATCAGTATCTTTAGCAATTATTTCAATATCTTTGCCGGTATGAAACGCTAATAATTCATTCATACGCTGTTTGGTCGCCAGGATCTCTTTGGCATGGATTTCAAAATCAGAGGCTTGTCCCTGGAATCCGCCTAAAGGTTGATGGATCATCACTTTGGCATTGGGTAGGCAATGACGTTTACCCGGCGCACCACTGGCTAATAGGAAAGCGCCCATGCTGGCAGCCATGCCCATACATACTGTGCTGACATCAGGTTTGATAAACTGCATGGTGTCATAAATCGCCATACCGGCACTGATAGAGCCGCCTGGTGAATTGATATAAATAAAGATATCTTTTTCCGGACTTTCAGATTCTAAGAACAGAAGCTGCGCAGCAATCACATTTGCCATATGATCTTCTACTGGCCCGGTTAAAAAAATAACCCGCTCTTTTAACAAACGGGAATAGATATCATAAGAGCGCTCACCTTTTGCCGTTTGTTCCACAACCATAGGAATAAGCGCGTTACTA
>JBFGZH010000140.1:0-6920 GCA_041586895.1 Psychromonas sp.
CTTACTGCATAAAAATAGTTTAGCTAAACGAGCTGCAAAATTTACAGCTTTTGCAGAAAAAGAGAGTAAAGAGTTTGATGTACCAGCGGCACTTATAATGGCTATTATGCATTCAGAGTCCGCGTTTGATCCAAATGCAAAATCACCTGTCCCTGCGTATGGTTTAATGCAGATTGTGCCGCGTACAGCCGGCCACGACGTTAATAAACTGGTGCGGCATATTGATAAACCTATGCAGCCGAACGAGTTATATATACCGGATGTAAATGTTGAAACTGGCTCTGCATATTTGAGTATACTTAATCATCGTTATCTCAAATTAATTAAGGATCCTCAAAGCCGCTTATATTGTACCATTGCGGCATATAATACTGGTGCGGGTAATGTGGCTAAAGTGTTTAACAAAAGAGGACAAGGTAATACGCGTAATATGAAAAGAGCGGCAAAGGTGATTAATACATTATCTTCTCAGGAAGTCTATGATGCTTTGATGAATAAACTGCCTTATGATGAAACTAAGCATTACCTGGAAAAAGTCTCTAGCCGCATAGCGTTGTACGAAGTAGCTGTATAATAAATAGTTTATTACATAGACATAACCGGGACTGTTATGTCTATGTAATATCTTTCATCAACAAAGAACGTGCTGTTTTTCAAAAAGCGTTTCAGTCTGCGCGGCTCTTAAACTTTTAATGGCGTCGACAAAGGGGCTGAAGTGGGCATTATTGGCGTCGATAAAATGCTGCGTTTTATCCGCCGATATAATACCGCCCGCCATATGATGATGGCCGCCGCCAAAGCCCATGTTCCTTTCATTAAGGGTTTCCCGCAGCAGCTGGCCGACATTGACTTTCGGGCATTCGGAGCGCAACGATAACTGCAGGCAGTTGTTATTCTCTATGGCGACAATCACCACATCAAACTCGTTCACGCTTAATAAAAAATCAGCCAGTACGCCTAACATGTTTTTGGCGCACGGTGCTTTTAACAATACAGTGGCAATTCCCTGTGACTGCTGAACCGCTTTGCAGGTTTCTTCAAAATTGATTAACTCATTATGTAGCAGCGAGTTACGACAGATTCTATTGACCAGCGCTAAATCGGCGCCTTGATTAAGGGCAACAAAGGCATTTAAATCAGCATTACAAAATCCGCGGGTTAAATTGGCGGTATCTATATTTAAGCCTATCAGCAGTGCCGTCGCCACCTTGACCGGCATTTTGATCTTAAATTGTTGATAATATTCATAAATAATTGTTGCCGTGGCACCATAATCGCTGCGGATATCAGCAAACCAAAGGTTTTCCGGGGTACTCACCAGGTGGTGATCAATCACGGCGATTTCATCTCCGGGCATGTCGGTGAGGTTTTTCTCGCCGGCACAGCCATCGACGGTGATAATATAGTCCTGCTCATTAAGCCCGGCCTGGCTGCAGTGGATAATTGGAATATTCAGCCAGGTGATCATATTGGACAGGGAAATTCTGTCGATATCGCCGTTATAAACGATCAGCGTTTTTATGGAAAATTGCTGGAGAAGAAACGACAGTGCATAGGCCGAAGAGATGGCATCATGATCGGGAAAATCATGGGGCTGTATCACGACTCTGGGTAATGCCTGCAGGCGCTTAAAAAAGGACTGTAAACTTTCTTTATTGATCATGCTTTATTTCCGTATCAAAATTAGCCTTTCCGTTAACCTTGATGCCAAAATAGATAGTCAAAGTTGTTGAAAATGTACCAATAAGCAGCTGGCGTATGAGCTGTTTAACGAGTCTCAGGCAATACGCTATTGTAGCAAAGCGATAATTTTTTGTTTATATCGGATGATAATACTTTGTGATAAAGCGGGCGCATTTTTAAAAAAATGCAGGCATAATGGCATTACATTAATTGATTTATATCAAGGTTTTAAAGTGAAGTTTACCAACAAAGAAGTTATTTTATTTGATTTAGATGGTACGCTGATTGATAGCGCACCTGATCTGGCAGTCGCGGTTAATCATATGTTAACCAGCATAGCACGTCCGACATTCAGCGAGAATGTGATTCGTTCCTGGGTCGGCAATGGTGCTAGCGTATTGGTTAAGCGTGGTTTATCAGGGAAAGCGGAGATCGAGCCAGACATTGATCCTGAACTTTTTGAGCAGGCCTTACAGACATTTTTGAGCTTTTATCAAGACAATCTATGTATTAATACGCAACTCTATCCGAGTGTGCGCAGTTGTTTGAAGATATTAAAAGCACAAGGTTATCGCTTAGCTATTGTGACCAATAAACCTCATGAGTTTATAGCGCCTATCCTTGAAGGCCTTGAACTCGACGGCTTATTTGAATTGCTTTTAGGTGGCGACTGCCTGCCTAAACGTAAACCTGATGCCCTGCCTCTGCTGCATGCCTGCCAGGAGATGAATGTTTCTGTTGAGCAGTGTTTGATGGTCGGGGATTCTAAAAATGATATATTAGCGGCTAAAGCGGCGAATATGGACAGTATCGGCTTAACTTACGGTTATAACTACGGTGAAGATATCGGCCTGCACCAACCCGAAGCCGTTTTTGACGACTTTGCCGATATCGTTGCCGCGTTGAGCCCTGACTATTTAAATTAATAAACAGATGTGTACTAAACAGAGGTCGGAATTGCCACAGGTAAATAAACATAATGAGCAGCAAACTAGCGTTGCGATTGTTGGTGGTGGCGTCGCAGGTGCGACGGTTGCGTTATATTTAAGCGAATTGGGTGTTAATGTAGAGCTGCTGGAAAAAGGGCCGAGCCTGGTTAACGGGCCGCCTATCTGTCACCTGCATGCTGGTGGCAATTTATATCGTGAAATTTCCGACCAGCAGTGTTTGACACTGCTTGCTCAATCTATCGACCTGTTGCGTTTATACCCTGCTGCTGCTGATTACCGGCCGACAGTGATTGCCGTTCCGCAAAGTGATCCGGGCTCCCCGGCATTGCTGCTGCCGCGTCTAAAAAAACTGCAGGCTGAATACCAGCGTTTAATCACAGAGGATCCGTTAAATAAAGTGCTCGGGGAAAGTGGCGATTACTTTAAGCTCTTTGAGCGTGAAGAGGTTGAACGCTTAGCCGCGCAAAAGCCCGTCGACAGGCCGCAAACCTTAGCGCAGTGGATGATTCCGGTAGCCAGAAGCCTGGATTTGAATAGCCTGCAGTTTCCATTGATTATGGTTCAGGAGTACGGTTTAAATCTGTTTCGCCTGGCCGCCAGCGTATCGCTTGCCCTTGAGGCCAATAAGCATTGTCACATACATACTGGCTGTACAGTGAATAATGTCCGTGCTCTGGACGATGATAGCGGCTGGCTCCTTGATTACCGGCAGGGCGACGCCAATAAACAGCTGCAATGTGATTATCTGATTAATGCCGCTGGCTTTAGAAGCGGCGTACTCGATGATCTACTGGGTTTTAAACGCCAGCGTTTAGTTGAGTTTAAAGCGGCTTATGTCTGCCAGTGGGCGGAGTGTGATAGTCTCTGGCCTGAAGTTATCTTTCACGGCAAACGCGGTACGGCAAACGGTATGGCGCAATTGACCCCTTATCCCGGCGGTTATTTTCAACTGCATGGCATGACCCATGATATCACTCTCTTTAAAGACGGCTTGGTCGAAAGTAATGAGCACAGCGCGCAACCGCAATTGGGCGATGCCTTTATCAGTAAAATTGATCACAGTTGGGATGAAGCGGAGAGCAGGCAACGCACGCAAGCCGCCATTGCCCATTTAAGCCCTTATATTCCTGCGGTCAGCTCCGCACAAGTGGCCGCAAAACCTTTATTTGGTGCGCAGCAGATTCCCGGTGGCGATCCGGCACTACGTGCTGCCGATGTGTCCTTTGTCGGCAGCCGCTATGCGCGTTGTGAAATCGTTAAAGCCTCGTCGGTATTAACCGTTGCCGATGCGATTACCGAGCAGCTGATTGCTTTAGGCGCTGTGCCGAAAAGCCTTTATGGTAAGCGGGATTTTACCGTTATTAAAAATATCAGTGAAAGTGCGGTGACTAAGCGTGCCGAGTTATTGACCCGGCAAAGAGGCTATCCGCTGTCTTTAGCGCACAGAAATATCAGCCAGTAAACGGGCCGTCAAAAAGCATGCTGGCCAATCATAGGGCTAGTCTGATAGCTGCTGAACAAGCTGGCATGCAAACGCAGGGCATGATTATCGGTCAAGCTGGAAATATAATCCGCCAGTACACGTTTTTCTCTTGAGCTATCGCCATTTTGTGCCTGCCATAGGCGTTTGACCGGCTCGGGTAAAAAGCGCATCGGGCCGGCACTAAAGGCCTCAAAAAGCTCCATCACTATCTGTTGGCCGCGATATTCCAAAATTTGTAGTTCAGGGCTTTTAATCACATATTTAAGCACAAACTGCTTTAAAATATTGAGCACATTGAACATCGCCGGCGTTAAGTAAGCGTTATAAGCCAGCAGGGGCTCACAGAAATTGCCATCTACTTTTTTAATTACAATGGAAGTGATCAGAGAGTTAACCAGGGCACCAATGGCATCTTTACGTTTAAAGTGCTGTTGTGAAAAGAGATGATCCGTGATCTCGGCTATCTGCTCAACCAGGTAAAAATCATGGATTTGAGCAAGCTTGGTGGCGACCTTTTCCTGCCATAAGCTTTTACTGATAATACCCATGGTAATGGCATCTTCTAAATCATGCACCCCGTAGGCGATATCATCGGCAATTTCCATAATCGAGCAGTCAAAGGATTTATAGCGTGATTTTTTGTGTGATCTATCATCGCGACTCTGCGGGCGCAGGGCTCTGAACAGCTGTTTATCACTGGCCGATAAGGGGCTTAGCAGCGCATCGAGAAACGCTTTATCATGGTCATAAATCCCTTTGCCGGGCATCCACTCTTCAGTTTTTAACTGCCGGAAGTTACGGCTGTTATCGCGCGGATAGGGGGCGCTGACTTCGCTTAAGCATACCGGGTATTTTAATAAACCAAGCAGGCTGCGACGAGTCAGGTTCATGCCGTTAAATTCGGTGTAGGGCTCTAGCTGGGTGACAATACGAAAGGTTTGTCCGTTACCCTCAAAGCCGCCATCTTTGAGCATCATATAATTAAGCGCGGTTTCGCCGCCATGGCCAAAGGGCGGGTGGCCGATATCATGGCTTAAGCAGATAGTCTCAATCAGGTTATTACAGGGTAATAAGGCATTGAACTGCGGTTGTGCCAGTCTCAGGTGCTCGACAATGCCGCTGCCTATCTGCGCCACTTCCAGTGAGTGCGTTAAGCGCGTGCGGTAAAAATCATCACTGAAGCCGTTATTATGAATTTGCGTTTTCGATTGTAAACGGCGAAAAGCGGCCGAGTGTAAGACCCTTGCCTTATCGCGATGAAAAGGCGTGCGCTGATCGAGGCGGCGTTTTTTGCCCGGCTCATCGGCTAAACGCGCTAACCACTCTTTAGCAATAGAAAATTGCTCAGTCGGCACCTGGGCTTTTTGATTTTCTAAACTCATAACAATACCTTTGCGAATAAGGAGCTAAAAATTGTAGCCTGATTGGCGAATTAAAAATAGCAAAAAAGCAGGATTGTCATGCTTATTGCCGGCAACGGCTAATTTTATTTTTGCTAAACACCTATACTTTGTCTGTAGCGGTTAAGAGATTAGAGACATGAAGAGATTATGCTATTACATATTGCTCATGCTGTTGAGTGGTTGTGCGAAGCAGATGCCGACGGCAATCAGCAAGTCGCCCACAGCTAATATTACTGTGAACCAAGTACGCATGGATATAGACAAGTATGCAGCTGCACAGGTGCGTTGGGGGGGAGAGATCAGTAAAGTCGAAAATAAAGCTGCGCGGACATGGGTTGAAATCGTCAGTCAAGCGTTAAGCAAAAATGGTCAGCCGCTGAGCGACAGTAAAAGTCACGGACGGTTTATCGCCAGTTTTCCCGGCTTTATTGACCCTGTTGTCTATAAAATAGGGGCTTCGGTGACGGTTGTTGGAACGATTAGCGGGGAGAGTGTGGCCATGATTGGTGAATACGCTTACCACTTTCCGGTTGTGTTAGTCAGTGGCGCACATTTGTGGCCTCAAAGGGTAAAAACACTATACCGTCCATATCGCCCGTCACCCTGGATGTATCACCAACCCTGGCCTGATTACTATCGGCGACACCCATACACTCCCTGGCCTTATTATAATCGGCCATACCCATTCTCGAGATGATAACTATGGAGCAGCAGCGATGAGACAAAGATGCTATACGATATTAATTTTGCTTGGTAGCGTGCTTTTGTGCGCATGCTCGACAAAAGCCAAGTTTGCCAGTGAGGGGATTGATGCCAGTATTACCCCGCAGCAGGCGCTAGTTGAAGGCACGGTCCTGGAAAATGTGTCACTGTTATGGGGTGGGGTGATTATTTCCAGTGTGAATCTACAGGAGGCGACCCAGTTTGAAATCCTTGCTTATCCATTAACCTCGCAGCAACGGCCTGATATAAACAGATCTCCTATGGGGCGTTTTTTGGCCGTGCAGGAAGGGTATCTGGAACTAAGCGATTATGCTCCCGGGCGTTTAATAACAGTAAGCGGCACCCTACAGGAAAAACGTAGCGGACGCATTGGTGAAAGCGAGTATATTTATCCGCTGCTTAATGTCACTCAGCTGCATCTCTGGAAAATACCAGTACAGCGCAGTAAAGCGCAGTTTCATTTTGGCCTTGGTGTGGTGTTTTAGGCCTGCCTGTAGAGCTTAACAAGTCTTATCCTATACCCAGACAGTAAAACTATTGGCCAGCAGTTATGCGCTTCAGCGTTCAAAGTCAAAACCAATTTTTGCACATCAGCATAAACTAGCTCAAGAGCATAATCAGCGTGCCGGCGACCGTCATCAAGACGTTGGCAATGGCATAAGTAGCGGCATAACCTAA
>JBFGZH010000141.1:0-6899 GCA_041586895.1 Psychromonas sp.
ATCCAAAACCTCAAACTTATGGCCCTGGTAAACAAATGCATCGGTGCGTTTCGGCAGACGTTTTAGTTGGTAGATCATAAATCCGGCGATGGTCTCATACTCCCTGCGATCCGGAAAGTTATCAAGATTCAAACACTTAATAACTTCACTCATGGACGTTAAACCTTCAATCAACCAGGAGTGAGCATCTCTTTGTACTATCTGCTCTTCATCCTGGGGCGTGATTAACTCCCCCATAAAACTACCGAGCAGATCCTTTACCGTGGCAATGCCGACCACAGTTGCGTATTCATTGACCACAACAGAGAAGGCTTGCGGTGCCACCTTAAAATGGTTCAGCGCCTGTGAAAGCGACAGCGTTTCAGGCAGGTAGAAGATATCTTTATCTATCTGCGGGGGCTTGATCTGCTCCAGCTCCCCTCTGAGCACCAATCGCAGGATCTCTTTTGACTCAATCGACCCTAAGATAGTATCCAGACTGCCATCACAGACTAAAAAGTCATTATGAGGATGGGCAATGATTTTCTCGCTGATCTGTTCGCTGTTGTCGTTAATATCAATATAGATAATTTGATCGCGTGGCGTCATCGCACTGGCAATGGTACGCGTTTCCAGTTCAAAGACATTCTCAATCAGCTGGTATTCCTGCTCCTGCAGACTGCCGTGCTTAGCCCCCGCTTCCATCATCGCCACTATGTCCTCGGTGGTAACAATTTCCTCGCGCTCAGCGGGCAGTTTAAGCAGTTTGAGCATGAAATTAGTCAAACCGTTAAACAGCAGAACAAAGGGATAAATAGCGCTAGTGACCAGGCGCATGACCGACACCATGCGCATGGCAATAATCTCAGGAATAATAATGGCAATGCGTTTAGGGAGCAGATCCGCAAAGAGAATAAATAGCGAGGTCACCATAAAAAATGATAATAGAAAGCTTATTTTACCCAGCAGAGGACCATTATAAATTAATGCCAGTATCTCTTGAATATAGGGCGTTAAGGCCTGCTCGCCAATAATCCCGCCTAAAATGGCAATCGCATTCAGCGCTATCTGAATCATCGCAAAGAAAGCGCCAGGCTCGCTTTGCAGTTTCAGCACCGCTAACGCTTTGCTATTGCCCTCATCCGCCATCACGCGCAGTTTTATCTTGCGTGCCGCAGCAATGGCAATTTCAGACATAGCAAATAACGCACTCACGAAAATTAAGACGCCAATACCCAATAATTCACTCATTATAACTCCAAAAAATTAGCCGGGAGATTGTGGCCCCATTGCCCAATCTCCCTCTAATTAAGTGCTCGCGATTATATTCATCGCCACGAAAAAAGACACATCTTTCCAAGTTAAATTGCAATTAAATGAGCGCGCCATTGCTTTACGCCAAATGGAGCGGATAAATCACTGCCGCGCACCTTTCAATCAGCCTTTGCTTATTCTTTAAGCCGCTATAAACACGTCATAAAAAAACGTTAAATCAACACAACCGACTGAATACTAAGGGATTAAAAAAATAATATTAAAAATAATAAAATTTTTATTGCTTAATTTTCAAACTGGTTTTATTATCGCGCCGCTTCTTGATGATAGCCAATCCGAGTACATCACAAGTTAATTGTGGCAAGGCGATAGAGCAACTATCCAAGAGTGATTTTGACGGCATAACGACGCTTTTATTTTCGCTCAACTTTCCGCTATGGATGGCTTCTAATCTGAGTTGCCTTAAGGAAAGTTTGCTACTTTTTTTGGAGGCCTGACATGGCAAACTCGGTATTAGACTTTACAACTTACTCGCCACAACTTTCTAAAGCGCAGAGCGCGCTGATTGAATCCTCTGTCGCTCAATTTGGCGCACCCTTATTATTAATTGACTGCGACAGCATTCGCCGACAATACCACGCCTTAAAAAATGCGCTGCCAAACGTAACCCTGCACTTTGCGTTAAAGCCTTTACCGCATCCGGCCGTGGTTGATACCTTGCTTGCAGAAGGGGCAAGCTTTGATCTGGCAACCTCAGGAGAAGTGGATCTGGTTAATTCGCGAGGCGTACCTGCTGAGCGCACCATTCACACTCACCCTATTAAGCGCGATGCTGATATTCGTGATGCACTTGCATATGGCTGCACTGTCTTTGTGGTCGACAATATCAATGAGCTGGAAAAGTTTATTGCCTATAAAGATCAGGTTGAGCTATTGGTACGTTTAAGTTTTCGCAACAGCGAATCCTTTGCCGATTTATCCAAAAAATTCGGCTGCAGCGCACAGACCGCACTGCAGCTGATCGAGCGTGCACGCGATCTGGGAATCCGCATCAAGGGGTTATCCTTTCATGTCGGTTCACAAACCACCAACCCGCAAAAGTATGTGGATGCGATTAACGCCTGCCGTCAGTTAATGGAGAATGTCATTGCCGCGGACCTGCCTGCGCTGAGCACGCTCGATATTGGTGGCGGCTTTCCGGTTACCTATAACCAGTATGTGATGCCGATTGATGAGTTTTGTCAACCGATCAACCAGGCGTTAGCCATGTTGCCGGAAACCGTGCAAATCCTGGCGGAGCCGGGGCGCTTTATTGTCGCACCTGCGGCCACCAGTGTTGCTTCGGTCATGGGCCAGGCTGAGCGCGACGGGGAAACCTGGTATTATCTGGATGACGGTATTTACGGTACATTCAGCGGCATTATCTTTGACCATGGCGATTACCCGATCTTTGCCTTAAAAGAAAGTGCGGAAACTTTTCCCAGCGTACTGGCCGGACCGACCTGTGACAGTATCGATGTGATTGCCGAGCAGATTATGCTGCCTAAATTAGAAAATGGCGATTTGATCATCGGTCAGATGATGGGCGCCTACGCAAGTGCAACGGCAACCGACTTTAACTTTTTCAAGCGCGCGAAGATGGTGGTCTTAAATGAACAAGTGGCCATGCAGCGCATGATTGGTTAATTATTGCAACAAGCTTTGCCTGCCTGATGCTGGTAAAGAATGAGGCATGTGTCATTTCTATTATTTTACTGAAATGACACAGATTTTTGAACGCTACCCTTTTTTCAGATACATAGTATTATTTAACTTTCCAGACAAGCAAGCAGCTGCTCTTCCAGGCTGTCGTCAATCATATCGGCTATCAGTTCAATACGGCTTTCGGCGCAATCCTTCAGTGCCACCTCGCTTAACCCATCGGCAGTGAGGTTGTATCCAAAGTTGCCCTGCTCGGTAATAAATACCGCTTTCATGCGTTCGACTTTAAGCCTCTCCAGCAGTGACACCAGCTTGTGACGATTAAAAATTTTCTCCGCTGAAAACCGCCATCCCACACTGTGAAAACCTTCGCCGGCATTGCTCGCTTTAATCACCCCACTTTCAGGCATTGGCGCTTCACAAGCCAGTGGCTTACGGTGGCCATGGTGATGATGATGGGTCGGCTGCTCATCAATACCCGTCGCACCTGCAAATTCCGCAATAGGGATCTCGCCATGTTGCGCGAAGATCACCTGCGTATTAGGACGCCCGTGCCCGTCGACATAAGCCAGCAGCTTCTCCCTATCTCCCTCCTGATAGAGGTCCTGCTTGTTACCGACCACAATATCAGCAATCGCGATTTGCTGATTAAAGGTCGCGTGACTGGTGTAGCGGGGATCCGAGAGGTTACGCGCATCCACCAGAGTGACGGTTTTCTGCACTGACAACACCCGGCGATAATGCTCAGATGACAGCACCTGCAGCACCTCTTTCGGGTGGCCAAGCCCTGTCGGCTCAATCAGCAGGCGGTCCGGCTTAGCTTGGGATAACAGCTGATTCAAGGCGATTTGCATAGGTAAACCGGCCGCGCAACACATACAGCCTCCCGGTACTTCGCGAATGAAAACCTGTTGCTCTTCGCTGCCCTGCCCTTGAAACAGGCTACCATCCACACCGATTTCACCGAACTCATTGACCAACACCGCCCAGCGTTCATTATCAGGCTTGTTTTTTATTAGGTTCAGGATCGCCGAGGTCTTACCCACGCCGAGAAAGCCCGTCACTATATTGGTAGGTACGCCTAGAATTAGTTTATCTTCAGAGTGCATTGGTTATGCTCCTAAAATATAAAATATCGGACATCCAAATTATCAAAAAAATATCGCTAAACGATAAAATATCGGACATCCAAATTATTGAGAAAGGTTAAAAATAACACAGCAACAAACTATTCACTATGTCTCAGTCATTCAAAGCAGTTTTTGTCCACATAAGCGCTACAGAATGCGTTATTAATGGCTGAAATGGAAAATTTCGGCAGATTGTGTTCTTAGCGGCAGCTAATAGTGGGAGTTGTTAAAGGCTTAGCTCAATTAATGTAAAACGCTTAATGTAAACATCGCCTTAAAACGTTTTTCTTGGCGATCCAGCATTTTCCGGTATGGCTGGCAAACAAAGCTAATTCTTCCAGTGAGCCCACCGCACCCTGATAATTTTTGCCAAAACCGCTGGCAAGCTCAAGCCAGCTCTCATCTTCCAAACCAAGCATAGTGAGCAACCTGGGCCGTTGTGCGCAGATTGCACCGCGTTTATCTTTACGAAGAATGCGCCCCGTCCAATCCAGCAGTTCAAGGTAATCAATCAAAGAATAGGCAATCCCTTTCGGGTTCGATTGATGTTCATCACCGACAAAACCCAACAGTGTTTTTCTACTGGTGCTCTCTTCATGACACTCTTCACGACTGACAACGCCATGAATACGCTCGTAGCTTGATGTATATTCAGATGTTTCTATGCATTCAGCCATTTTTGCGCGTACCGGATTTAAATCGACATAGGCCATACAAGCTAATAGGGCTTCTTCATCCAGCAGAGCTTGCGATTTAAAGCGCCCTTCCCAGAATCGCCCCTTACATTTGTCTTCTTTATTGGCTTTACGGGCAATATACTCATTTAAACAGCGCATAAACCAGGAGATATCCACCAGCCGCGCCCGCCAGTTATTAATTATCTCCAGCGCAGCTGCTTGCTCTGCCTGTGTGTTTAACTCCTGTTTCATCCATCTCTCTACCAGTGGTGGCGCACTGTACAGCCGACACCAGCGCTGACAGACCTCGAGATGGCTAAGATGTTCGTTTTCGTTGCTATCAGCATGCAAGACCAGGTGATAATGATTAGACATAATAGCGTAAGCGCAAATATCAATAGTAAACAACCCAGCTAGAAAGCGCATCCGCTCTGCTACCCATTGACGACGGTGGCTAAAATTCTGACCGCTAAATTTATCTTCGCCGCATAAAAAAGCGCGACGTACGCAGCGGGAAATACAGTGATAATAAGGGGTATCAATAAGAGAAATTTGCGACTGGCGAGACTGTGTCATAACGACCTCCTAGGAATGCAAATAAATGCATAACTACAAGGTAGTTTAGTTCACAAATTATTCAATAAATTATGGGTGTCCAATAATGGTTATTTATGGGTGTCCAATAATGGCTGTCAGCAGAGATCATTGCATTTGAAAAATTGAGACAAGAATAAGATGTCATGAAACACACAGTAAACTAAAAAGATCTAAAAATACAAAGATTGCCATTATCAATAATGACCGGCGCACGCCATGAGTTTTCATTGGAAATATCCACTAGCCAGTTACGAGCATTTCCTTTTGTTACAACAGTAACATCTCTTCTCTTACTAACCTCTACAATTTGCTTAAGAACATAGTAATAAGTCTCTTTAGAAAATGGATCATAGAGATAATAGAAATCAGCATCAGGTATCTTAAAAGACTGCAATGACAGATCTTGAACCAAATAATTTAAACTATCTTGTAACCCTAATGATTCACTGGCACTATTTGAAACGTCAACCCTATGAGGAACATACTCATACCCCGTAAAGTCGATATCAGGCCTTAAGAGGGCATAAACTAATCCCACTCTCCCATAACCAGAACCCAAATCAATAATTTTACTGTTTGGTTTTGCTTCAATACTATGGAGAGATAGAAGAATTGTGGAATAGCCAGATTGCACACCAACCCCAGATTGTTCATAAAGCCTTTCTGTAGCACTATGATCAATGGCCATATCTCTATCTAGCTGATAGTTAAGATTAAAAATTTCATCTAGGTAGTCAAATGTTCTATAAAGGCGAAGTCCTTTATGCCCTAAGCTTTGATCTCTTCCTTCTTGCTCATTTTCTTCATGAAGAAATTTTTGCGACATTTCATTTAGAGCCTGAATAACAAATGCCTTTTGGTCTATTTTTGTACGCTTTTTGACTAAAAACAAAACCTCTTTCTCAATGAGCTTGGCACTCCTCAAAACTTTCTTTAAACTTTGAGCACCACTTTTAATTAGGAAGTCTTTTAAAAAGGAAACAGGAGCCAACTCATCATTAAAAAATGGAAAGATAAAATCTTCATAAGAAGTTTCCTCTCCAAGCCTTTTATCCTCTTTCGTTTTTAACCATAGCTGCTCTTTTATAAACTCCATTATCGTTCCGAGTAATGCTGAATTTATATAGAGATGTGCCATTTGAATTGGCATAAGAAGGGCAAGGTCTACTTCTTTTATTGTGTGACAGTTGGAATTGAACGAATTTGAATTATTATTTTCTAAAAGATCTAGTAGCGTTTGCTGTGATAAGTTCAAGCTGCCCCCAATGTGATCATGGTTGCTATGCATGAGCTTGTTTAAGTGTTAATAGACAATAACTTTTCTATCCATTGAAGTAAAACTATTTTTAGTTGGTGTCCAAAAAAGCCAGAAAAAAGCCAGCACCCAAACCCTTTCATAAATAAAGAAACTTAAGCGGCTAGGGTTCAAAAAGAAAAACTAATAGAAACCTGCAAACGAAGACAATCTATTTCCTTTAAATACAATCAGTTATCTAAAAATGGCAAAAAGATTGTCTTCGTTTTATTCAAAACGTCTTCG
>JBFGZH010000142.1:0-6894 GCA_041586895.1 Psychromonas sp.
GGCAAAAACAAACTCCATGAATGCTGACGCCAAGATCCAGGCGCGCAGCCAATGGCAGACCATCAAAACATTAAGCCATTATATCTGGCCTAAAGATCGCGCCGATCTTAAAACTCGCGTGTTGCTGGCGCTGCTGTGTTTGGCATTGGCTAAAGTGGTTAATGTCTATGTGCCCTTTTTATATAAAATGGCCGTGGATGCGTTAACTGTACCCTCGGCATCAGTCAACAATGCCGCTCTGGCCTTACCGTTGGGCATTATCATTGCCTATGGACTGGCGCGTGTTCTGCATCAGTTTTTTGGCGAAGTGCGAGACTTCATTTTTGTTAAAGTTTCGCAACACGCGCAGCGTATGATTGCCCTGCATACCTTTCAGCATCTGCATAGATTATCCTTGAGCTTCCATTTACAGCGGCAAACCGGCGGGCTCTCTCGAGTGATAGAGCGAGGCACCCATGGGCTGCAGTTTTTACTTAGTTTTATCCTGTTTAATATTATTCCTACCCTGCTGGAAATCGTGATGGTCACCGTGGTGCTTTTTTATACCTTTGACATTCGTTTTGCCGCCGTCACCTTTATTACCATTGCCGGTTATATTGCCTATACCCTGTGGGTCACTGAGTGGCGCATGAAATACAGACGGCAGATGAATGCCACCGATGCAGAGGCGAACAGCAAGGCCATTGACAGCCTTTTAAATTATGAAACCGTGAAGTATTTTGGCAATGAAAGGCGTGAATATGAGCGCTTTGATCAAGCGTTAGCAAGTTATGAAAGCGCAGCAATAAAAAGCCAGAATAGTTTGTCGGTACTTAATGTCGGCCAGGGGCTGATCATCGGCTTGGGCTTAATCATCATTATGGCCATGGCCGGCAGCGGCGTCGTCAGCGGAGCGCTCACGGTCGGCGATTTCGTGCTGGTGAATACCTTTATGATTCAACTTTATCTGCCGCTTAATTTTTTAGGCTTTGTCTATCGGGAAATTAAACGCAGCCTGATTGATATGGACAAAATGTTTGAACTGCTGGAGATCAATGCTGAGATTGAAGATCTGCCTGATGCCAAGTGTTTAGCGGTACAGCATGGACAGGTTGAATTTGACAATGTCAGTTTTAGCTATAATCAAAAGCGTCATATTCTGCAGCATATCAGCTTTAAAATAGATCCGGGAAAAACGCTTGCCATCGTTGGCCCAAGCGGCTCCGGCAAGTCCACCATTTCCAAACTGCTATTTCGTTTCTATGATGTCAACGGCGGCAAAATCCGTATAGATGGACAAGATATTCGCCAAGTGACCCAGCAGTCATTACGCGCCGCTATCGGTGTCGTGCCTCAGGATACCGTTCTCTTTAATGACAGTATTATGTACAACATCCAATATGGACGTCCCGAAGCCGTCAGCGCAGAGGTCCATCAGGCAGCCAGGCTCGCCAGTATCCATGACTTCGTGGTGAAGCTGCCAGATGGTTATCAGACTGCGGTAGGGGAACGCGGCTTAAAGCTATCCGGTGGTGAAAAACAACGCGTGGCCATTGCCCGCACTATCCTAAAGAACCCTGAGATTCTCCTTTTTGATGAAGCAACTTCTGCGTTGGACTCGCATACCGAAAAAGAGATCCAAAAATCCTTAACCGCCATTTCTAAAAATAAAACCACGCTGATTATTGCCCACCGCTTATCTACTATTGTCGATGCCGATCAGATCCTCGTACTCAAGGAGGGAAAAATAGTAGAAAGAGGCACTCATGCTCAACTGCTTAAGCAAAATACCGAATATGCCGCGATGTGGGCGCTACAACAAAAAAACCAGGAGAGTCCGTAAAGCAGCTCAGCAAAGACAAACCACCAATCTGCGCTTGATGCGCAATGCCAGCCCTAAATTGCAATTTCAGAAAACTGATAAAGCTGCTTGGCCAGTGCATAAACTTCAATATGCTCCTTTTTAAACTCACAAATCGTCAGGTGCGGCTCAGGAAGCATCGCACTGGGCAGATGGCCGCTACCGGTATCGATAAAGAACTGTTTATTTTTAAAAACAGGGGCTGCTAGAGGGGTATGGCCGGAAACAATAAAATCAATGCCGGCAATCTCATGTTGCCTACCATCGCTGAGAATATCCCGACTCCAGAGTAACTCGTGAAGGGTGTCTTGATTGATATCAGCATCAGCAATCGGCCAGCGGTTAAGCGGATACTGCGCATGAATAACGCCGACTTTTCCGGCTAAGGTATCGACACTGAGGGTTAATGAATAATTATCTTCAATAATAGTTTTCGCCAGCTCCTTGCCGCGCCCTGTCAGGCTTTCCCACCAGCCGCCGCCATTTTGATACCAGACAAATTTATTATAGATATCCCCTTCTGCCGTCTCTCTTAAAAACTGCTCATGGTTGCCCAGTACAGGAATAAACCAATGTTTTTGGGTAAGCAGCAGACAGTTAAATGAAGCTTCTCCGCGATCGATAAGATCACCGACAGCAAACAGACGATCGGCCTGATAGTCAAAGTTAATCTTGGCCAGAGCCTGTACCAGCAGGGTATATTTTCCATGCACATCACCGATAAAAAAATCGCGGCCATGGCGGTTTTGCGAATAATGACGGTGGGCAGGTAACATATTCACGCTAGGCACCTCCTGACTCAGCCGGATAAGTACTGTTGCTGCAGTTGATACATGCGTATGGCATCACAGTATTTTCCGTTAATAAAAAACTCCTGCACTAAACGCCCCTCTTCAATAAATCCTAATTTTTGATAAAGGTGTAATGCCTTATGATTATCCTCGGAAACCAGCAGATAAATTTTATGCAGATTGAGAATGGTAAAGGCATAATCAAGCGCCTTATGGATCACCGCGCCGGCATAATTTTTTCCCTGAAACTGAGGGGCAATAATGATCTGAAACTCTGCATTGCGGTGGATGTAATTGATTTCGATTAATTCAACCAGGCCGATTGATTGATTGTCGGTATTGGTCGCGATAAAGCGGCGCTCGGTATTGTCATGGATGTGTTTGCTGTATAAATCTTCAAGTTCACCAAAGGATTCATACGGCTCTTCAAACCAATAAGACATAATATTTCTATTATTATCAAGCAGATGTATAAAGTGTAAATCTTCTTTCTCTAAGGCTCTGAGCTTAACTGCTATATCCATATAGATACTTATACGATTGACAAGGATAACCTTAGTGTAAAATCGCTTCTCAGGTTTAACAAGTTAGTGGCGCCAAAAATAATCCCTACCATTTAGTTATGAGTTAGATGATTTTGGTATTTCCTCTTGATTACGGGTAATCGCGATAATAGTGAAATACATCAAAACACCGGAGCCGCTATGGCGATTAATAAAATAATCATTATTACCGTGATACTCTGTATACTGTTGTCGACCTTCACCAGCGGACTGACTTCGGCGGTGCTGGATTTATGCGCCTTTGCCTTATTGCTTTTTTATCTGTTTAAACAGCTGACCATGAAAAAAAAGTAAGGCTCACATGGCATACAGGATATACAGCAGCGAACCGCTGGCAATCATCACCCAGAGCAACACTCCCAACAACAAAGGCTTGACCCCCGCCACTCTGATTTTCTGCACCGTGATGCCGCAGCCGATAAGAAACAGGCACAGAACCAGCGTTTGTTTGGCGGCCATAAAAATGCCCTGATAGAAAACGGCAAACTCGGGCAACAGATGGGCAACCATAATCGCCAGGCAATAAAAGAGGATAAAGAAAGGCACGCTGATTTTTTTCTTCTCCCCCTTAAACAACAGCGCACTGATAAAGGCGATAGGAATAATCCATAGTGCCCGCGCAAGCTTCAGTGTTGTAGCCGTTAATAGCGCTTCCTCGCCATAAGCTGATGCCGCGCCGACCACGGAGGAGGTATCATGAATGGCAATCGCACTCCATAACCCAAAAGCATGCTCACTCATATTCAGCAGATGACCAATCAGCGGGAACACAAATAGCGCCACTGAGTTGAGAATAAACACAGTGGCCAGGGCCAGTGATGTCTGCTCACTCTTAGCGTTAATCGCCGGCGCAACCGCAGCAATCGCACTGCCGCCGCAAATGGCCGTGCCGGATGCGATTAAATGCCCGGTTCTCTGATCCATACGCAGCAGCTTAGTCACCACCCAACCCAGTATTAGCGTGCAGCAGATAGAGGTGAGAATCAATCCGAGGCCATTTTTACTGGCGTTAATCGCCTGCTCGAGATTAATCCCGAAACCTAAACCAACAATCGAATAGGAAAGCAGTTTTTTAGTCAGATAATTAATATTGATGCGCTCTGGCACCAGCCCCAGCGTGACCAGCATAAAGCCGAGCACTAAGGCAACGGGAGAAGAGATAAGCGGTGTTAGGCATAATGCAGCCAGCGAGAAAAAGAGGAGATCACGTTTCTGCCATTTATAGGAAAATAATAAGTCGCGCATGCTGCCCTCTGCATCGAATGGCTTTTTATCATAGCGGAAACGCAAGGATTGACAATAGATAAATGCAGCCTGCTGGTGGTTAGCTTTTATCAGCACCATAAGCAGGCGCAGCTTGATGGCAGACTGGCCATAAGGCCTTGCTCGCTGCCCAGACTTTTATATACAAGTCTGTCTTCGATATATAAAAGTGTAAACCAAAGATATACTATAGTCATGTTAACGCATCGGGTGTATTCCGCCATTGACGGCGTGTAAGCGATGCGAAACCGAAACGCAGTTTCGCAGTTCAAGAGAGCTATGCTCTTTGTGCAGCCAAAGAAAACAGGGCACACAGAGTTTAGCCCGCTCGTGACACTATGCTGACGCATAACTCGCCCAAAAGAAAAGCTGCCCAAGCCATTTTTTTATCTTGTAGTAAATAACCACTTTTTAACGCACCATCTCAGACATTACATCCCTGTACTGGCTGAGATTAGGAAAATCATCCATGATTTTCCTTGCTAAAGTGCTTATTCACCACAAGAAAAATGGATGGGACCTCCCAACCGCACCGTTTTTTGAAACCTACACTCTAAAATAGCCTAGCTATTGATTACCGATATTTATGTATAAGGCCTTGCTCGCGGCCAGATAGCGCCAATTGCCAGCGACGAAAGATAAGCAAAGATCGCCGGCACGCTGGCCACAATAGTTGCAATTAAACATTCACTTATGCGCTGTAACTGTTTAAAGTTATTATTTTATTGCTCAATGCCCTGGATACTGAATGTTAAATGTGCCTTTTAATCTGCTGTTGTTACTCATCTGGAAATTATCCACTGTGTTTATTATTCCGATCATCATTCAGCTATATATTAAAGTCGTCGACGGCTACTTCATCCCCGGCTTTACTTTTCAACATCTGGATCAGGGACAAAATATCCATAAATGGGCCATTTTAGCTATTTATCTGCTCTATTTACTGTGTTGGAATCGCAGCAATCAGCATGTTGTCTCTTACTTAAAGAAACTAGAATACCGATGATTAACTTAAGCAATGAAGCACTGCTGGCCGGCTTGTCGCTACTACTCTTCAGTGCCCTGTGTTTATCCCTGTACCTGCTCTTTAAGTGTAAAAAAAACGCCACCGAGCTGCATTTAACGCTCAAGTTAAATGAGCAGAAACTGCACATTGAAACTGAAGTTCATCACCAGCAGCGTCAGCAGCTGCTGGAAAAACAGCTGTTTATCGACTCCCTGCAAGTGCAGAACAACAAGCTGAAAACCCGCCTGCGTGAGTCAGAGGTGCGTCTGCAGGCCGGTGAACAGCGCCTGCGCGATCAACGCTTAAGTGAAGAGAAGTTAAGCGAGCAGTTTGAGCTGCTCTCACAACGTATTTTTAACGATAAATCGGCGCAGTTTAAAAGCCTTAATCAGGAGAGTCTCAACCAGCTTCTCGCTCCCTTTAAAGTGCAGCTGGAAAGCTTTAAAAAGCAGGTCAGCGATTGTTACCTTAATGAGAGTAAAGAGCGTTATAACCTGCAGCATGAAATCAAGAAGCTGGCGCAACTGAATCAGCAGATGCAGCAGGAAACCAGCAACCTGACCAATGCCTTAAAGGGGGACAATAAACAGCAGGGCAATTGGGGAGAAGTGGTTTTACAACGAATTCTCGAGTCCTCCGGTCTGCGCGAGGGCCATGAATATCAAACCCAGGTCAGCTATAAAAATGAACATGGGCAGCGCCTGCAGCCGGATGTGGTGGTTAATCTGCCGCAAAGCAAAAATATTATTATCGACTCCAAGGTTTCATTGCTCGCCTATGAACGCTTTTTTAACAGCGAAGATCCGCAAACCCAAAAAGAAGCGCTGCAGGCGCATGCCCTATCGGTTCGCCAGCATATTAAAGGCCTGGGTAAAAAAGATTATCAGAAGCTGATCGGCAGCAACTCCCTCGATTATGTACTGCTCTTTGTGGCCGTCGAGCCGGCCTTTATTGCCGCCATTGAACATGATCCGGAGCTGGTTAAACTCGCTCTGGACAATAATATTCTGCTCGCCAGTCCGACCAATCTGATGATCGCCCTGCGCACTATTGAAAATTTATGGCGTTTTGACCAGCAGGAGAAAAATGGCCGCTTAATTGCCAATCAGGCCGGCAAGCTCTACGATAAACTGCGCCTGTTCAGTCAAAGTATGCTCGAGCTGGGGACACAACTGGATAAGGCGCAACACAGCTATGATCGCGCCCTGAAGCAGTTCAGCCAGGGACGCGGCAATATCGTCGCGCAAACCCAGAGTTTAAAGGAGATGGGCGCACCAATCAAGCAGCCACTACCGGAGAAGCTGCTTGAACAGGCCGCATTAACTACGGAGAACAATTCCGGTGAATGGTAATGAGTAAACAGTGATGAGTAAACAGTCATGAGTAAACAGTCATGAGCAAACAGTGATGAGTAAACAGTGATGAGCAAAC
>JBFGZH010000143.1:0-6869 GCA_041586895.1 Psychromonas sp.
ATCGCCTCCTGCAGTGAATGCAGTGTCCTGTTGATCTGCTCGATATAACCACCAAGGCTCAAGCTGCGCTTCTGGAATAGATGTACCTCAAAAACAAAGCAGTGATTTTCAGTTTGTTTAATAGTGGCATCCAGTTTGCGGCAACGTTGACTCAAGTCATCAAGTTGCTTTTTTAACTGTTTTAACAGTGCCTGGTATGCGTGCATATGGTTCTGCCTTAATTTAGCCATGCGTCATAGCCTAGTTTTACGGCCATAATTACCACGATAGTGATAAAGATTGGGCGGATAAATTTAGCCCCAAAATAAATGGCGGAATGCGCGCCAATATAAGCGCCAAGCATCATACAGCCTCCCATAGTCAAACCGATCAGCCAGTCTATCTGGCCGAAGGCGATAAAAACCATTAACGACACCAGGTTGCTGGTAAAGTTCATTGACTTGGCGACACCGCTGGCCAGTAAAATATTCAAACGGTATAAACGTATGGTTGATATCACCCAGAATGAGCCTGTGCCCGGGCCTGATGAACCGTCATAAAAGCCTAACAGAGTTCCCTGGACCGTCTGTTTGATGCGCAGCGCGAGGTTGACCTCAGGTAACTGATGATTATCAATATCGGCAATACGGTTAAACAGGGTATACAGGGCAACAGCTAAAATAATCAGCGGCAGCAGTTTTTCCAGCCATTGAGTATCGATGAAATTAACGAAAATAGTGCCGGTTAAAGCACCAAGCAGGGTGCTGTAAAAACTTTGTCGCCAGAAATAAGGTGAAAACAACTGTTTTTTATAAAAGGTATAAGTTGCCGTGCCCGATGCAAAAGTAGCGGCCAGTTTATTGGTGCCCAGGGTTAAATGCGCAGGCAGCCCCAGGCTTAATAATGCCGGTATGCTCAGCATGCCGCCACCGCCGACTATCGCATCGATAAAGCCTGCCGATAGGCCGATAGTGACTATTAATGCCCAGCTGCCCGGATCAAATAAAATTTCAGTCATTGTTTTGCTCAAATTGAATATTAAAAGGAGGCAGAGCATCAAGCAGGCCTTTACCATAACGTTTTGTTTTTACGCGCTTATCTAGCACTATAATTTGACCTGTATCATTTTCTTTACGGATCAGGCGGCCACAAGACTGAATAAGTTTCTTACTGGTTTCTGGCACCGCAAGCTGCATAAAAGGGTTGCCTCCCTGGGCTTTTATCCATTCAGCATGCGCTTCCTCAACGGGGGAGTTCGGGACAGCAAAAGGTAATTTTGTGATAATTAAGTTGGTCAGGTAATGTCCCGGCAAATCCAGTCCTTCCGATAAGCTGCCGGTACCGAAGATAATACTGGTTTGTCCGTGGTCGCAGCGCTTTTTATGGGCGCTGATTAACTGACTGCGTGATAGCTCACCCTGTATTAACAAAGCTTGTGTGTGTTTTTTACTCAGTTTGGCGGCAGCCATATTCATCTGCCAATAGGAAGCAAAGAGCACTAGGTTGGCTTGCTTTTCCTGCAGATAATATTCGATTTTTTCAACCAGTTCACTATCAAAATCGCTTTGCGTCGGATCGTATTGCATAGGCGCAATAATTAAGGGTACGGCAGCGTAATCAAAAGGGGATTTTAAGCGCAGGTATTGGGTGCCATCATTACTTCTTAAGCCGCTTTGGCGTTTAAAATAGTCAAAATTATTCAGCGAGGTCAATGTCGCCGAGCATAGCACAACACCTGCCGCCTGTGACCAGAGCATGTGCTCGAGAATAGCACCGACTTCAATCGGTGAGGCATGCAGGTAAATATCATTTTTTTCTTTTTCAGCCCAGGCGGCAATCGGCGTTTGTTTGCTGCTACGCTCCTTGGTTAACATGCGCCACAGGGCATGCATATTTTCTAAACGCTGCAGGAAAAATCCCGACTCGATCAATAACGGCTCAACGTCGGCTGTTTTGATATTACCCTCTTTGATCTCCTCATTGATAATGCCGGCCAGTTTATTTAAAGCGGATAAACATTTTTTGCTTTCATCTTTGAGATTACAGGCCGGAATAATTAATGCTTCCGGGAGTTCGCCCATGGCAAAACGGTGCTGTTCGGATTCATTGAAATAATGCGGATTATCATTAAAGTACTGCTCGATAATTTTAAGATCTTTGCTTAATTCAACGGCGCTCTCGAGCATATTCATACTCGGCGTGATCGTGGTCTGCCGTTTGATGACATTGTTAATATGCTGCTTTAACTGGGGTATTTTTTTCAGCCAATCCTGACTGCCCTTAATGCTTGCCGTGGCGCTGGAAAAATCGCGGGATATTTTCGGCAGGTGGTGGGCTTCGTCGAGCACATAAAAGCAGTTATCCGGCTCGGGCAGAATGATCCCCCCGCCGAGCTCCAGATCGGCGAGCAGTAAGGCATGGTTAACGACAATAACATTGGCTTTATTGATATCATCGCGAGCCCTATGAAAAGGGCACTGGCGGTGGTTGGCCAGGGTGCGTTTACAGCTGAACTTGTCCGAGACAATCTGCTGCCAGATGCGGTTGGGAATGGGCTTTGGCCAGCTATCACGGTCACCCGCCCATTTGCCGTCAAGGTAAGCCCGATGCAGATCCTTTAACAGGCTGCGATCACCCGGCTGCGGCTTTTCTTCAAGCAGCAGCGGCTGTTGTGTCTCTTCCTGAGTCGACAATAATTTATGCTCGCAGCAATAGCGCTGCCGTCCCTTTGCCAGGGTAAAAGAAAATTTAAAGCCGCTGTGGCGTAAAAAAAAGGGCAGATCCTTATTGATCAGCTGCTCCTGCAGGGTGATGGTGGCGGTGGAAATAATCAGCTGTTTCTTTAAACCTTGTGCAACCGGCAGTGCCGCCAGGATATAAGCTAATGATTTACCTATTCCTGTACCCGCTTCTGCAACCAGTATACGCCGTGATTGCTCATATTCTCCGGCCAGCACTTTGGCTATCTCGGCAATTAAATAGTTTTGTGCTTTACGTTTTTTAAAATTCGGCAGTACCTGAGCAAGCACATCATAATTGTCACGGATCTGTTTTTTTAAGGAGTCTGAAAGCATAACTTCACGAATAAAAAGAAAAATTCATTTTAGCAAAAAGAGCTGTGCTGTTCTTAGTAAATTTTATCTAGTGCTAAAAATAGATAAGAACGGCACCGTTTTTGACAAAATAAGGGCTTGTTGTCTGGCAGCAATACAAAAGCGAGCAGCTCACTATCCGTAAAGCTGCTCAGCCCATTGCTATTAATAGAGCAGGCTATATAGTTTGCGCCGGTATTCACTGACTAAGCCGGGATCATCTATGCTTGCCAAAAGATCCAGCATGGTCTTTTTAGCGTCACCGTCTGCATAACCTAAATCAGCAACCAGAATTTTATACAGCAGTTCCAGTGCTTCACTGTTTCTGTTTACCTGTTTATATTGAATGGCAAGTTGATACTCAATATCCATGTTATTCGGGGACTTCGCTAATTGCTCCTGCAGTGCGGCTATTTCCGGCGTTTGTGCCGACTGCACGGCAACCTGCAGTTGAGAAAGCAGACTATGGTAGATCATATTCTGATCGCTCGGGGGAATAATATCTAAAAGGTTTTTAGCACTTTCATGCTCCCCTAAAGCCAGATAAACCTGTGCCAAAGCCAGTTTAATCTCATTATTTTCCGCTTCCAGGCGGCTTGCCTGGAGAATAAGCTCCTTTGCTTCTGCTAACTGCCCCTGGGCAAACAGCGTCTGCCCCTGCTGCAACAGCTCCTGTGCTGGATTCGGCGTATGTTTGTTAATAAACTGGCGAATAAACTCTTCACTTTGTTCGCCGGCAAAACCATCGACACCTTGACCGTCAATAAACATGAAAACACTGGGCACACTCTGGACACCGAAATGGCTGACAATCTGCTGTTCAATATCGCAGTTGATACGCGCCAGGGTAAATGCCTGGTTGCTTTCATTATGCAGTTTATCTAATACGGAAAGCAGAGAGGAACAAACTGCACTTTGCGGGGACCAGAAGGCGACCAGTACCGGCTTTTCTTTTGAGCCATCAAGAATAACCTGTTGGAAGGTTGAGACAGTCACGTCATAACTATTTGCTTGCATTTTAACCTCAATTTTAACGAGTATAAAAAATTATCTGCTTAGATTATCTTTTAAATAGCCGAACGCAAGCAGCAATCTTATGTTTTTAATCTAAGAAGCTAAATCTATTAGCTTTATCGCTTGTTTTTAAGTGTCTGCAAAAGTAACATAAAGTCATTATAAATAGGAGCTTTCAGAATGTTAACAGGTAGTATTGTCGCACTCGTGACACCCATGGATAAAACTGGCGAAATTGATTTTCAGGCATTAAAAGAACTTGTTGAGTTTCATATCAAGGCGGGCACCTCGGCCATTGTGGCTGTGGGTACGACGGGTGAATCGGCAACGCTAAATGTTGATGATCATGTTAAAGTCGCGATGAAAACCCTCGAGTATGCCGCGGGGCGGGTGCCGGTGATTGCCGGAAACGGTGCAAATTCAACTTCCGAATCGATTATATTCACTAAACTATTTGCAAATACTGGAATTGCAGCCGGTTTAAATGTCACCCCTTATTACAATAAGCCGACCCAGGAAGGGCTGTACCAGCATTTTAAAGCGATTGCGGAATCAAGCGATCTGCCACAGATTTTATATAATGTTCCGGGGCGTACCGCGGTCGATATGTTGCCGGAAACGGTCGCGCGACTCTCTAAAATTAAAAATATTATCGGTATTAAAGAAGCCACAGGTGATCTGCAGCGCCTGGCTGATATTAAAGCGCTGGTTGACGATGATTTTGCATTGTATAGCGGTGATGATGAAACAGGCTGTGATTTTATGCTGCAGGGTGGCCATGGTGTTATTTCTGTGACCACTAATGTCGCTCCGGCGCAAATGGCTGAAATGTGCGAGTTGGCATTAAGCGGTCAAGTCGAAGCGGCGCAGGCTATCAATGCACAGCTTATGCCGGTGCACAAAAAACTCTTTGTTGAAGCTAACCCTATCCCGGTAAAATGGGCATGCGCTGAGTTAGGGCTGATACCGACTGCGGTCTGTCGTTTACCTTTAACTACGCTCTCTGAGCAGTATCGAGCCGTTGTCCGCAACGCCCTGACTGAAGCTAAATTATTACATGATTAAATTATTGACAGCACATAATAAAAAAGCTGCTGCGCTTGCTATTAGCTTATCGCTGGCGGGCTGTACCCGCTTTGATACGCGAATGCAGGCAAACGGTGACTTTGATTATCAACATGTGCAATTAGTTCCGGCTTATCAAAGCGGGCCGTTTTCCACAGAGCAGGCTCGTTCCCAGTTTGCTGTACCTGTGTTGACGGAAGGACAAAAAAGCGGCTATCTGAATGGCGATGTGGATATACGCCCGCCAACGCAGTTTATTCCGCTGATTGACGGAGTACTGCCGGCAGCCTCGCAGCAGCAGACGACCATCTGGTTTAATGGCGTTGCTGAGCATGATGATATGCAGAGCAAGGTTTGGCGATTACTTGAATCCTACCTTGCGGCAAACAATATTGCTGTAGCTGCTAAAAATGACTCATTACAGCAGATAGAAACGGCTGTACACACGCAAAAAGAGCGCTATGGCGATTTTATCAGTCATAATGAGGTGCTGCGCAAGGCAAGCTACCGCTTTACGGTTGAAAAGCAGGCGGGCGGTTATGGTGCTGCATTAAATGTGGCTTTACTCTCTTATGCTGAATATAACGATGGTCAGCCATTAAAGTTCAAACTGAGCGATAAAAGCAAAAGAAATATTGAGCTGCGTTTGGTCAATAGCTTACTGGCGTTTGCCTATAATGAAAAACAAGCCGAAGAGCAGCATAAATTAGACGCACAACCACTGGCGATTAAGCTCGGCTTTGATGCCAACCATCAGACGGCCTGGCTGGTCGACAATGGTTTTGAGGTGACCTGGAGAAAACTGCCGAGTCTATTATCTTTATTACACTTTGAGATAATCGAAGCAGATCAGAATCTCGGTTATTACCTGGTGCGTTTTTCAGCGCCGGGGAATGATTACTGGCAGGAGAACAATCTCAACCCATTTACCCTTAAGAATGCGCAGTATGTTATTCAGCTCGGGGAGATGGCTAAGGACAGTACTTCTATCTCCTGGTTAGATAAAAATAAGCAACCCCTGGCGGATCAGCAGGTGACCGATATTTACCTCAGTATTACGGATCGGGTGCGAGATGTACTGCTGAAAAAAGATAAGCAGACTAAAGCACTTTAGGGTCATAGAGACGACTGTTTATCAAAGCCAAGCTTTATTCTTTGCTTGGCTTTTTTTGCCGCTGCGTTTTTTCTTTTATCTTTTTCTCTGCTATTGCCCGCCTGACACTTTCCGGTAACTTCATATTTGCGCTGTGTTTTAAAAGCATAAGATTGCTCAGCACAATCCCCAGTACCAAAGCGATTAATAAAAAAATGCCCCATCCGCTCATGGCTATTCCTTATGACAGTAGAAAAAAGCAGGAAGTAATTCCTGCTTTAATTATAGACTGCTGTATTGTCGCTATATTGAGTTAATCGATTAAGCCGTAATCTTTACGCAGAATATCGATAATCTCAGCTTTTGGATTATCAGAGAGATGGATCTTCTCACCGATAATTTTTTCCGCAATACCTGTATAGGTTTCAGATATTTTCATTAATACTGACGCTGGCAGGGCATTATCACGTGCTAAAGCGCTGCGTTCAGCCATGCGATCTTTATTAAGAAGAATATCAGGGTCTGGGAAGTGATTTAATAGCAGCTGACGGAAATCTTCCTTAGAGTTCTCAACAATCTTGCCTTCTCTATAGGCAGCACCATCCCAAATACGTGAAGAGTCAGGC
>JBFGZH010000144.1:0-6824 GCA_041586895.1 Psychromonas sp.
AAATAAAAAAAAAAAAACCGCGACCCTAAGGTCGCTTTTTTGCAGAAACTGAACAGATTATTTTTTTCGGGTTAACTCGATAACACGCAGTTGTGCAATCGCTTTTGCAAGTTCAGTGGTTACGCGAGCGTAATCAATATCCTTACTTGGATTTGAAATTTTCTTTTCTGCAGCACGTTTCGCTGCTTCAGCTTTCGCCCGGTCAAGGTCTTCACCGCGAATGGCTGTGTCAGCCAGCACGGTTACGCCACCAGGTTGAACCTCAAGAAAACCACCAGAAATATAAATAACTTCTTCTTCTCCAAACTGCTTAACCATGCGCACCATTCCTGGCTTAATTGGGGTCAGCAATGGAGTGTGGCCGGGCATAATACCCAACTCACCTTCTTGGCCTGATACCTGCAGGTGTGACACCCGCCCAGAAAACAGACACTCTTCAGCACTTACAACATCCAGATGTGTGGTCATAACATTAACCATAATAAACTCCTGTTGTTACAGGCTTTTCGCCTTTTCTACCGCTTCTTCGATAGCGCCAACGTAAAGGAATGCCTGCTCCGGAATATCATCATAGTCACCGTTTAATAAACCACTAAAGCCAGCTAATGTGTCTTTGAGTGATACATAAACACCTTTCATGCCTGTGAATACTTCCGCCACTTGGAAAGGTTGAGTTAAGAAACGCTCAATCTTACGCGCACGGGCAACAACCAGCTTATCTTCTTCAGAAAGCTCATCCATACCCAGAATAGCAATAATATCTTTAAGCTCTTTATAGCGCTGCAGAATAGCTTTAACGCCTTCAGCAATATCGTAGTGCTCTTGACCAACAATCAACGGGTCAAGTTGACGCGAAGTCGAATCCAGCGGATCTACCGCAGGGTAAAGACCTAGCGATGCGATATTACGTGATAATACAATCGTTGCATCCAAGTGAGCAAAGGTTGTTGCTGGTGACGGATCCGTCAAGTCATCGGCAGGTACATATACCGCTTGAATAGAGGTGATAGAGCCGGTCTTAGTTGAGGTGATACGCTCCTGCAGTACCCCCATCTCTTCAGCCAGTGTCGGTTGGTAACCAACGGCTGAAGGCATACGCCCTAAGAGTGCTGACACTTCCGTTCCGGCTAGTGTGTAACGATAGATATTATCGATAAACAGCAGTACATCACGACCTTCATCACGGAAACGTTCCGCCATGGTCAAACCGGTCAGTGCAACGCGTAAACGGTTACCTGGTGGCTCATTCATCTGCCCGTAAACCATGGCTACTTTTGATTCCTCAGGCTTCTCAACGTTTACAACGCCCGCTTCCTGCATCTCATAGTAGAAGTCATTACCTTCACGTGTACGCTCACCAACACCGGCGAAAACAGACAAACCTGAATGTTTTACGGCGATATTATTGATAAGTTCCATCATGTTGACGGTTTTACCTACACCGGCACCACCAAACAGGCCGATTTTACCGCCTTTTGCGAAGGGGCAGATCAAGTCGATAACTTTAATGCCCACTTCCAGTGTATCAACGGATGAAGCCTGCTCTTCATATGAAGGCGCAGCACGGTGAATTGCATAATGCTCTGTAGTGTCAATTTCACCACATTCATCAATCGGCTCACCCAGTACATTTACGATACGGCCTAATGTACCTGTACCTACAGGAACTGTAATTGCTTTACCTGTATCCGTTACTTCAAGACCTCGACTTAAACCTTCAGTAGCACCCATGGCGATACAGCGTACAACGCCACCGCCAATCTGCTGCTGTACTTCCATAGTCAGGTCGCTTGTAGTCACGATCAATGCATTGTATACATTCGGCACAGAGTCTTGTGGGAATTCAACATCCACAACGGCACCGATAATCTGAACGATTTTACCTGTACTCATCTTTGATCCTCTAAAATCTTAATTTTGTTAATTTGCTTATACCGCAGCAGCACCGCCGGTGATCTCAGAAAGCTCCTGAGTGATCGCCGCTTGACGTGCTTTATTGGCAACAAGTTGTAAATCCTCAATCAAGTCATTAGCGTTATCGGTTGCCGCTTTCATAGCAACCATTCGAGAAACCTGCTCACAGGCTAAATTCTCAACAACACCTTGATACACTTGTGATTCAACATAACGTACGAGTAATGAATCCAAAATCTCTTTCGCTCCACCTTCGTAGATATAATCCCAGTGACTGTCTGGCACCTCTGCATCATCTTCCGCTTTTGGCAAAGGTAATAACTGCGTGATCTTGGGTTCCTGAACCATGGTATTAATGAACTTGTTATTCACTATATAGAGGCGATCAAGTCTATTCTGATCATAAGCATCTAACATAACTTTAACCGAACCAATTAAGTCATTAACGGTCGGTTGATCACCCAAACCAGAGGTTTGCGCAACCACGTTAGCACCCAGGCCATTGAAGAATCCCGTTGCTTTAGAGCCGATTAAGGCTAAATCAACTTCCACACCCGCTGCCGAGTGTTTGCTCATCTCTTCAACAACCGGTTTAAACAAGTTAATATTTAAACCGCCACATAAACCACGATCACTTGAAATGACGATGTAACCAACACGCTTAACTTCTCTTTCTTCAGCATAAGGGTGATGATATTCCAACTTACCAAGTGCAATATGACCAATCACTTTGCGCATCGTTTCAGCATAGCAACGATTCCCCGCCATACGCTCCTGCGCACGACGCATCTTGGATGCTGCAACCATTTCCATGGCACCAGTGATTTTTTGCGTGTTTTTCACACTTGCGATCTTATTTCTAATCTCTTTATCGCCGGCCATCTCTTACTCCTAATTAATGCTTAATTAACGACCGTAGCCGTTAATTAATTACCAGGTTTGCGTCGCTTTGAAAGATTCCAAGATAGCCTTGAACTGTCCTTCAATTTCATTGCTGTAATCACCAGTTTCATTAATTTGAGCATAGAATTCGGCATGCTCATTTTTAGCATAAGAAAGTAGAGAGGCTTCAAAGTCTAAGACTTTTTCAACTTCGATATCACCTAGATATCCTTTCTCTGCTGCAAATAGTGATAACGCCTGTTCTGCAACTGACATTGGCGCATATTGTCTCTGCTTCATCAGTTCAGTTACTTTACGGCCATGATCAAGCTGCTTACGTGTCGCATCATCAAGATCAGAGGCAAACTGTGCAAACGCCGCTAATTCACGGTATTGAGCCAGTGCAGTTCGAATACCGCCGGATAATTTTTTAATCACTTTACATTGTGCACTACCACCAACACGTGATACCGAGATACCCGGATCAACCGCTGGACGTACACCATTATTGAACAGTTCAGTAGTTAAGAAGATCTGACCGTCAGTAATAGAGATTACGTTAGTAGGTACGAAAGCAGATACGTCGCCCGCTTGCGTTTCAATGATAGGTAAGGCGGTTAAAGAGCCGGTTTTACCTGTCACTGCACCTTTAGTGAATTTTTCAACATAGCTTTCATTAACGCGCGCAGCACGTTCAAGAAGACGTGAATGAAGGTAAAATACATCACCCGGGTATGCTTCACGGCCCGGTGGACGTTTAAGCAATAGTGAAATTTGACGGTAAGCCACCGCTTGTTTAGACAGATCATCATAAACAATCAGGGCATCTTCACCGCGGTCACGGAAGTATTCACCCATCGAACAACCGGCATAAGGTGCCAGGTATTGCAGTGCCGCCGCTTCAGAAGCAGAGGCAACCACTACGATAGTATTTTCCAGTGCGCCGTGCTCTTCAAGTTTACGTACTACATTGGCAATGGTGGAAGCTTTTTGACCAATCGCGACATAAACAGAGTAAAGACCGGTATTTTTCTGGTTGATGATGGCATCAATGGCAATCGCCGTTTTACCTACCTGACGGTCACCGATAATTAATTCACGTTGACCACGACCGATTGGAATCATTGAATCGATTGCTTTCCAACCCGTTTGTACCGGTTGATCAACGGATTTACGATCGATTACACCCGGGGCAATCACTTCAATAGGTGAGTAACCGTCATTTTCAATCGAGCCTTTGCCATCAATGGGTTCACCAAGGATGTTTACAACACGACCTAACAGACCTTTACCAACAGGTACTTCAAGGATACGGCCGGTTGATTTTACTTTTTCGCCTTCTTTAAGATCCGTATAAGGACCCATAACAACAGCACCTACCGAGTCACGCTCAAGGTTTAGTGCCATCGCAAAGCTACCATTTGGTAACTCAATCATCTCACCCTGCATACATTCAGCAAGGCCATTGATACGAATAATACCGTCACTTACAGAGACGATGGTACCTTCGTTACGCGCTTCGCTTACCGCTTCGAATTTTACAATTCGTTGCTTGATAAGATCGCTGATTTCAGTGGAATTCAGTTGCATGCCAATTTCCCATTAAGATTGTAAAGTAGTTGATAAACGATTTAACTGACCTTTAGCTGAGCTATCAATCACCAAATCACCCGCCGTAATCACCATCCCGGTAATCAGGTTTTTATCAATACAACAATTTAGATTTACTTTTCGTGCGAGGCGTTTTTCTAACGACTTACTCAACTCTATTTTTTGCTGTTTAGTCAGCACATAAGCAGATACAACGTTAACGTCGATCTGTTTCTTATGCTCTGCCACTAGGTCAGCATAGAGTTCAGTTACGCGAGGTAAAGCACTCAAACGTCCATTTTCAGCCATTACTTTAATTAAGTTCTGACCATTCAGATCGAGTTGGTCACCACAAATATTAATAAACAGCTCGGCTAGCTCTTTTGCAGTTTTATCGCTTTTTAATAGCTTTACCATGGTTGGGTTTTTTACAACCTCTGCGGCAAAACACAGCATCTCAGACCAGGCATCGACCCTGTTACTATCAACAGCAAATTCAAAAGCAGCTCTTGCATAAGGACGAGCGATGGTAGTCAATTCAGACATAAGCTCGCTCCTTATAGTTCAGCAACCAATTTATCAATAATGTCGCTGTTCGCTTCCTTATCGATAGAACGCTTAATAATTTTCTCAGCACCCGAAATTGCAAGAGCAGAAACTTGCTGGCGTAACTCTTCGCGAGCACGGTTGCGTTCAGCTTCAACTTCAGCTTGACCTTGCGCAATGATTTTCTGGCGCTCAGTTTCACCTTCAGCTTTCGCTTCTTCAACAATTTGTGCACGGCGTTTGTTCGCCTGCTCAACAATTTCAGCGGCCTGTGCTTTAGCTTCTTTCAGTTTGTCAGATGCTTTAGCCTTTGCTAATTCCAAATCTTTTCCTGCACGTTCAGCTTGAGTCAGGCCATCTGAAATCTTCTTTTGGCGCTCTTCAATAGCGCTAAGAAGGGGTGGCCACACATACTTCATGCAGAACCAGACAAATATCGAAAATGCGATAGCCTGGCCTAGTAGGGTTGCGTTTATATTCATAACAGCTCCTCAATAATTTAAGTTAATTAGGATCCGTTATTAGCCCGCAAGTTGACCTAGGAATGGGTTTGCAAATACGAAAAATAGTGCAACACCAACTGCAATCATAGAAATCGCATCAAGAAGACCAGCAACAATGAACATTTTAGTTTGAAGAACTGGACCCAGCTCAGGTTGACGTGCAGATGCTTCCAGGAACTTTCCACCTAAGATAGCAAAACCAACAGCCGTACCGAATGCAGCAAGACCAATCATAAGTGCAACAGCAATAGCCGTAGAGCTGATAATAGTTTCCATTTTTTTCTCCGAAATATTTAAAAGTATTTAAAAGTATTTAAAATTGTTAATTAAAAAATTTAATGATCTTCATGAGCCATACTGAGGTAAACAATCGTCAGCATCATAAAAATAAAGGCCTGTAACACAATAACCAAAATATGGAAGATAGCCCATGGCACAGAAAGCGCCGATTGACTCCACCAAGGCAGTAATGCTATCAGAATAAAGATCAACTCACCTGCGTACAGATTACCAAACAAACGAAGTGATAAAGATATCGGCTTCGCAATCAAAGCAATTGATTCCAAAATAAAGTTAACAGGAATAAATGCCCAATGGTTAAAAGGTTGTAGGGTCAATTCTTTAACAAACCCCATAAATCCTTTGACCTTAATAGAGTAAAAAACAATCAATGCAAATACACTTAATGATAATCCAAAAGTGATATTCATATCCGTTGTTGGTACAATTTTAAGGTAAGGAACACCTAATATTTGTTTGGCGGCTTCAGGAATAAAGTCAACAGGTACTAGATCCATAACATTCATCAATAAAATCCAGACGAATATGGTCATAGCTAATGGTGCGATAACAGGGTTTCGACCGTGAAACGAATCTTTTACCGCGTTATTAACAAATTCCAATAATATTTCGACTGCACATTGGAGTTTGCCAGGAACACCAGTTGTTGCTTTCTGCCCTATCTTGTAAAAAGCAAACAAGAATAAAACACCCAGGCCAACTGAAAACAGGAGAGAATCAATGTGCCAAGTCCAAAATCCAGCATCAGCACAAGCATGGTTAAATGCAATGCTGCCATCAACAGTACACATTTGTGCATTTGTTAAATGGTGTTGGATATACCCGGAAGAAGTTAAGACTTCATCTTTAGCGGCCATTTTTCATCCCGTTATTATAGTGAAAAAAGAGAGGTGCTAACCATTGAGAAACTACTAGCAGTAAAAATGAAATATAAAATGCTGGCAAAGATACCGCTCCATATTTCAAAAAAACACCAAATAGAATCATAGTCAGAGTTAGTTTTATAGCCTCTCCAACGTAGAACCCCCTAACTACCAGCCTTGATTTACTGGCACCTGCGTGAGCAAAAGCCATTAAAACAAAAATAAA